>JBAVRC010000536.1:0-4987 GCA_049694615.1 Thermosynechococcaceae cyanobacterium
GGTGTGGACTGCAACCAGTGTGCCGTGGGCATAGTTAGATTTGACGTAGGTGAGCCGTGCCACAATGCGATCGCCCGGTAGGCTATCCGGCACAAAGACCACCTGACGATCCGGTCCCCAATGACCGACACCTTCTCCCGAAGCACTGAGATCATCAATATCAATTTCAAGGAGTTGATCTTGTTTCCAGGGGGATTGACTTAAGGATGTTCCGTTGACCAAAATGACGCCTCTAGGGTTTGGTCAGTCTTCTCTTTAACGGAACCCGGAGACTGCCGATCGGTTTACGTTCCTTTTTTAGTGTATCGGTTTGTCAACGACTGCGGCAGGCAATCAGCGCGAATCCGGTAGAATTGCCGCTTTCAGAATTTGGCGCTGTTTCATGGCTTCAAAAACGCGCCCTAACTCATCCAAGGGCCAATGCCCATTAATCATCTGTTCAAAGGGCAAGGTGCGACTGGCCAACAAATCCAAAGCTTGTTTTACATAAACGGGCGTGTTATGAAACACCCCTTTCAGCGTCAGTTCATTGTAGTGAAGTTGCTCCGTATCCACAGAAATAAAGGTCTCGCGGGGACAGCCACCAAACAAATTCACCGTGGCACCAGGACGGGCACAGGCGATCGCCGTTTCCCAAACGCTAGGTACCCCCGTGGCTTCGACCACAATATCGGCTCCCATTCCCTCGGTCAGATCTTTAACGGTTGCTGGGATACTGTCCACCTGACGATGGTTAAAGATCTGCATGGCCCCCAAGGTTTTGCCGAGCTGCAACCGCTGCTCGGAACCGCCAAACAGGGTAACCGCTGCCCCCCGCTGGGCTAAGACCGCCACAAACATCAACCCGATCGCCCCATCGCCAATCACCGTCACCTGGGGCGGCACGCCAGCAGGCTGTCGCAAGGTCTCTAGACCTGATCGCGCAACGCCGTGGAGAACACAGGCTAAGGGTTCAGCCATGGCGGCCAAGGTATCGGGCAACGCGTCGGGAATCGGCCACAGGTTGTGCTGTACAATGGGCGCGGGAATTCTTAAGTATTGGGCGAAGGTGCCATTGTTAAATAACAAGTCCGAACACAGGGAATATTCCTGCCGCTGACAGAAAAAACAAGTCATACAGGGGGCAGAGTTGTTGGCGACGACGCGATCGCCCAAGGTCCAACCCGTTACGCCTGCACCCAAGGCCACAATGCGGCCTGCTGCTTCATGGCCAAATAAGGTGGGCGGTTTAAGCATCCGGGCATGACCACCGCGCCGCCAGACTTTGAGGTCGGTGCCACAGGTGGTGGCTGCACCCACCTCAATGACCACCTCGCCAGAATTGGGGGTGGGATCCGACACCTGCTCCAGGCGCAAATCTTCTTGACCGTACAGAACTGCTGCTAACACAGATTGTTATCCCCTAAACTTAGAGAAATACATTTAGACCACCAGAGGGTTTTATCAGATAAACATCAAGATTATTAATGCTTTAAGCAGTATATCTTCATCGTTAAAAATACTAATCCTAAATGGATGTTATTCAGAGATGAGATGTCGTCGAGTGGTGCTGAAGCTGTTGTCTTTTCAATAAACTCTACTGACCATTGTTTCGTTTCATGTCAAAATAGAGCTACTCAGTTGCATCTGCTTGCTGAAGAGGTTTACGGCAAAAAGTGTCATGCGTGAACCGTTTTGTTTCTCTATGACGAAGGCATCATGACTAAAACCGCTAAAATAGTAGCCAAGGATGCAATCTCAGACCTCATTGCGCAACATCATCTTTTTCGCGGTTGCCAAGCTGCCGAGTTAGCACAAGTCCTCGACCCAGCCGTCTTGGTGTCCGAGAAGCTGTACTCTAGCCGACCTGTGTTCACGGCATACCGTCCAGAAACCGCGCTTCAGTTTTTATACCTCATCGTCGGGGGCGGACCGATCATTGTCCGCAGTAGCCCGCTGGATCGGATCATTGCCCTGCACTATCCCGGCAGTTGTTTTGGCACCGAAAGCTTGGCCATCGGGTTCGGTCCCATTAGTCATGGGTTTCCCAGTTTGGTGGAAGCCTATAAAACCACAGATGTGCTGAAAATCCCCCTTGCGGTGGTTCAACGCCTTTACGAAACCTTGCCTGCTTTCCGCGATCGCTACAATCTGCTGTTCGAGTTGCGCGAAAAGTTTCAATATCATCTGCTCAATTGCAGTACCTACCCACCTCAAGCCGTTGCCGCGCTCTTCCGCGCTTTGATCTACCAGGAACGCGAGTTAGGTAACCAACCAGACAAGAACGACATCTACACTGTCGACTTACCCATCGATATCATTGCCCATGCCAGTCAGTTAAACCATCGCACCGTTGAACAGGTGCTCAAAGGGATGGAACAAAATAACTTAATTGAAACTGCTCGATCCGGCGATCGCTCTGGGGATATGGTTAAGGTTCTCAATGCTGAGGGGATGAAAGAGGTTTATAGCACCACCCGCGACAAAGTAGCGTGGTGGCCCTTAAAGTAGCTCAGACTTAGGGCATGGAGGACCACGACAGTTGTCGATCTTCCGCCATGTCGCGAATCAAGGGAAGACGCCCTGAGATATAGGTACATAAGTCCTGGGCTTCCTCCGAGTTGAGGGTATTTTGCCGCTGAAACTGTCCCACCAGCCATCGGCTGAGGCTCGCATCGTCCAGATTCAGAAGGGTTGCGGCTTGGGTTTCTTCGACGAAAGCCCAAAATCGATGCAGGATGGTTGGCGGCATAGGGCGGACCCTTAATAATTTCTTTATATTTATAGCTTACTCGTTTATATCTATGACAGAAGGTGCCCGACAAAAGATGCAACAAAAATTACAAAAAGCTTATTAATGTTCGATTCTGGACACCATTGCGGATATATCTCGTTACAGTCGAGGCAGATGTATAGATCGGTAGAAACAGCCTAAGACCTTTACTGACAAACCATCTCAACCTATCTTGAGGGCAGGAAAACCCCTATGAAAGCCATCCAATTCGAGCAGCCCGGCGAACCGAACACGTTACAATTCTGTAACTGGCCCACACCCACCCTCAATCAGGACCGGGATATTCTGGTTCAACTCCGGGCCGCAGGCGTGAATCCCATCGATACTAAACTGCGACAGCGCGGCACCTTTTACCCAGAGCAGATGCCCGCCATTTTGGGCTGCGATGGGGCCGGCGTGGTGCAAGCCATTGGTTCGGCAGTTCAAGGGTTTCAAGTTGGGGATGAAGTGTATTTTTGTAACGGTGGCCTCGGTGCAACCCCTGGCACCTATTGCGAATATGCCGTTCTGGATGAGCGCTTTGCGGCCCATAAGCCGAAATCTTTAAGTTTTGCAGCGGCGGCAGCAGCCCCCCTCGTGTTAATCACGGCTTGGGAAGCCTTGTTTGATCGCGGACGCCTAGAGAGCGGGCAGACCGTCTTGATCCAGTCCGGGACGGGCGGCGTCGGCCATGTGGCTATCCAGTTGGCCAAATTAAAAGGGGCCACGGTTCTTACGACGGTTAGCTCAGCCCAAAAGGCCACGGTTGCTAAAACCTGGGGGGCTGACGCTACCATTCTGTATCCCAACACTGATGTGGTGGAAGCCACAATGACTTACACGAATGGGGTTGGGGTCGATCTAAGTTTCGATACCGTTGGCGGATCTGTTTTGTCCCAATGTTTTAGTGCGACTCGCTTCTATGGCGATGTTGTGACCCTTTTGGGAGCAGACTCTGGTACAGATTGGTCTACAGCCCGCACCCGCAATTTGCGCGTGAGTTATGAATTAATGTTGACTCCCCTGTTGAAGGGGTTAACAGAGGCCCAAATCCATCAGGTCGATATTTTGCGTCAGTGCGCCAAGTGGTTCGATGCAGGGCAATTGCACATCGATCTGACCAAAACCTTTCCGCTGGAAGCAGCAGCCGATGCCCATCAATACCTAGAGGCCGGATCGATGCAGGGTAAAATTGCCTTATTGATTGGGTAATAGTCCAATTCTCGCAAACAAAAGGCGGAGGACCGGGTGAATCTTGCGACAGCCATTTGGTTAAGCTTGGTTGCCTAAACGGTAACGGTCCCCAAGATGCCAAAAACAACCCAGATAATAAAAGTCATCGCGTCAAGGACATCAGGGTTTATGGGTTGTCGCATACCAATACCGCACATCATTCTGCCGAGTCTCTTGTTTGGAACCGTTCTGTTCAGTAGTTGCTCCGCCGTGCCAACTCAAACCGCAGAACAGTCTGCTGGGCAGCCTGCACCGCAAATGCCGAAGGCGGTGCCTCCGTCCGCTGCCGACTTGGCCAGCAAAAATATGATGGCTCAATCCCTAAACCAAAGCGCCGTCTCAGAGGTTGCGGCACTCGCCAAAACACCACCGGTTCCGCAACAAAAAACGCAACTGATTAAAACCGCTACCTTAGGGCTACGTGTCCCTGCAGTGGAATCCGTCATTCCCAAAGCCACCCGAATTGTCACGATTCACGGTGGGGATGTTTTCGGTCTCCAAGATCAAATTCCGCAACGGGATACGGATCGCCACAAAGCTACATTCCAGTTCCGCGTACCGCAAACCCAACTAGACCCAACCCTTGCCGATCTAGCTAAACTCGGCACCGTGGAAACCCGCTCCATTCAAGCCCAAGACGTGGCAACCCAAATTGTAGATTCAGAGTCCCGGCTCAAAAACCTCCGCAAGGCCGAAGAAGTGGTTCTGGGGATTATGGATCGCGCCGGATCCATCAGCGATGTGTTGAAAGTCTCCCAAGAACTTAACCAAATCCGTAATGAAATTGAGCAAATTCAAGGACAAGTTCAACACCTGAAGCAACAAGTCGCCTATTCCACCCTTACCCTCACCCTTACTGAAGCGATCGCCCAAAACCAGCAACCCATTTCCCTGGGCGATCGCCTCCAGGAAACCTGGTCCCAGTCCACCCATGCTTTGGGTGAAACCACCACGGGTATTTTACGAATGGGTCTCTGGCTCTTGGTGTTTAGTCCCTATGCT
>JBAVRC010000537.1:0-3579 GCA_049694615.1 Thermosynechococcaceae cyanobacterium
CGATATGAGTCAATCTGTTTTGAGAAGCGTGTCTCCCATACACCTTGAATACCTAGGTCATATGGGTGTTAAAGCATCTATGTCCATTTCCTTGGTTAGAGACCGCCAACTTTGGGGCATGATTGCCTGTCACCACAATCAACCTAAATCGATCAATTTTGCTCTACGGAGCTGCTGTGAATTTTTCGGACAAATCGTCTCTTCTGAACTAACGGATAAAGAGCAAAAAGAAAGTTTAGAATCCCGATTAAAACTGAAATCTCTATTATTCGAACTCGGCGAGTCCATGTCAGCATCAGATTTTTTGCTGGATGGACTCACACAATCTCCACAGCAACTCATGGATCTTGCCAATGCTCAAGGGGTTGCCTTTATTGAACAAGAGAATATTACCCTGATTGGAGATACTCCACCTAAATCAGCAGTACACGCACTCTTACCTGCCCTCGAACCTAAGTTGAAGACCAACTTGGTTTACCACACCCACATCCTTTCGCAGCTAGTCCCAGAATTAGTGGAATTCAAAGAACAAGCCTCCGGCCTACTTGCACTTTCTATTTCTAAATCACAAAAAATTTATTTGCTTTGGTTTAGACCTGAACGGGTACGGTTAATTCACTGGGCTGGGGATCCCCATAAATCCCAGAAGGTTGATGATGACGGTTTAATTCATATGTCGCCGCGCCGATCTTTTCAAAAGTGGAGTGAGACGGTTTATTTACAATCCGATCCCTGGAATGATTTCGAGATTGAAGCAGTCTCAGAGTTACGGATTGCCATTATTGGGATCGTTCTGCAAAAAGCCGATTTGCTAGCGAAGGTTAATCGGGAGCTTACCCGCAGTAATGATGAGCTTGCCTCCTTTGCCTACGTTGCCTCCCACGATCTCAAAGCCCCTTTACGGGCGATCGCAAACCTGGCCAGCTGGCTCCAGGAGGATCTTGGCGATCAAATTTCTAGTGAAAGTCAACACCACCTTGATATACTCCAGTCCCGTGTGTATCGCATGGATGAAATGATCGATGGTCTACTTGATTATTCGCGGATAGGACTCCAACAATTCCCAGCAGAGGAGGTTAATCTACCAAGCCTACTCAAAGAGATCGTTGATTCCTTGTCTCCTCCAGATACGGTTCAAATTTCAATCCCTCTTCAAACCCCACCGCTAACAACCTATAAAGTATTATTAAAACAAGTCCTGACTAATTTGCTCAGTAATGCCTTAAAGTATATTGGTCGACCTGACGGTGAAATAGAGGTTGTGGTGACTGATCAAGGAGATCAACTTCAGTTTGAAGTTAAAGATAATGGACCAGGAATTGCTTCAGAGTACCATCAAAGGATTTTCCAGATTTTCCAAACGCTTCAGGGTCGTGATCAAGTTGAAAGTACTGGCATCGGCCTAGCCATCGTCAAGAAAGCCGTAGAGAATCAAGGGGGGGAAGTTACAGTATCCTCAACTCCTGGAAAGGGGTGTAACTTCATCTTTACTTGGCCTAAATTATTATTATCAGAAACTTCTTGAATGACACATTTGCCAAGACACCTAGCTTTCATGATTCTCAACATGTGTGCTTTGTGGGTGGAGAAGGCATTGTGCGAAGCCATAAACTAGAAGCCGAAACTTGGTTGTATCTTGTCGAGATGGCATTAGGACCCATGCCTAAATTTGGTAGAGTGGGCGGAGAAACAATGGTGTTGTTTTATGAAGCAGATTTGTGTGCAGCATGATCTAAAATTAACGTCGTCACCTGTACTTCCAGTTACTTTGACTATCGTGCTCCGTTGGATCAGTAGATTAGGGTTCTCTCTTTTGGGTGAGGGCTTGTCTGGATTTGAAATTCACATCTCTACCTATTTACAGAGATTACACCTATACGATTAGGGCTAAACATCATTCTATTGATAGTTTTTTTACCCAGTTATCTGAAGTATAACTACAGAGTGAAAACTATCACAGGCGCTTAATACCATGAAGTTCAATGCTAAGACCTTGGTTTCTAACCTCTATCATCATCTAACAAAGTTTGTCAGCGGAATATTGATCCTTGCTTTAATGTGGCAAGTTGCCAGTCTCGGAGGAAGTCATGGAATATCCTTTCAGGAAAGCTACGTCAACGCTTCTCCTCTATTAGCCACAAGCACTTCTAGCATTTCTAAGCAAGTATCTGGCAAAGGAGAAGAAATGAAAGGTTCTGCTAAACAAAAAATTGGGAAGGCACAGTCAGCCATAGAAGATAAAGCAAGCGCTGCCAAGATGAAAATAAAAGACGATATGAATGAAGCAAAAATTGCCGTCGATAGCAATGCTGCAAGAGTTGAGAATACTGGTGAGAAAGCTGTCACAGCGGTCAAAGACTTCCTTGGTAAATAGATTGAGTCGATACTTTTGGAGACAAAGACTGTGCGTACTATGAATATAGGTTTGACCGATAAGCAACGAACAGGTGTCATCGATTTACTCAACCATGACTTAGCTGATGCCTATTTACTGTTAGTCAAAACCAAAAAATTCCATTGGGATATCGTTGGACCGCAGTTTCTTACCCTGCATAAACTTTGGGAAGAACACTACAATACCCTCACAACCAACATCGATGCCTGTGCAGAACGGATTCGTACCCTTGGGGGTTATCCCATCGGTACCATGAAAGGCTTCTTGGACTTAGCCTCTCTTAGCGAGCATCCCGGTAATGTGCCTATGGCGACAGGTATGGTTTGTATTCTGATTGAAGATCACGAGCAAGTCATCCGCAACCTTCGCGACCATGTCGATCTTTGTAGCACGAGCTTTCACGATCAAGGGACAGCAGATTTTCTGACTGGGTTGATGGAACAGCATGAACAAATAGCATGGATGCTGCGATCTTTCATCGAAGGAGAGGCCGTTTCCAGCAGTGGTATTCACTCTGATCTGGCTAGTAAATCTAAAGTCAGTGTTTGATTCGCTTCAGAGCCAAGCATAGAAGTCTAAATACATTCCAAGAGTAGCAGCCGCTATTTTTGGCTTTGTCTGCACTCTTGGAACTAAAAATTATGCAGTATTTATCTATTCCATTTCAAGTTATCCAACGTTTACGATCTTTTCTTCAAAAATCTAGATTCTTCTGGTGGGTGGAAATTAATACAGCAGTTCCTTCATGCACCTATTATTTTGGCCCATTTGACAGTCATAAAGAAGCACTAGATTCTAAGACTGGGTATATCGAAGATCTAGATCGAGAAAAAGCTATAGGTATTGTTGCACTGGTTAAGCAATGCCAGCCTGATCAACTTACAATTGATCGAGATTTCTATTAATTTTATCATTTTGAGTTGTTTAACATTTTTAAAAACTGAGGAAAAAGATGAATACCAAATGCTCTAGAGTGATAGCAACTCCCTTTCTAGCCACTATGCTAATTTTAGGATTAGCTCCTATGTTTAAAGGTTTGGCAATACCTCTAAAAATCGCTCAATCCGCAGAAGTGAAAGGATCAACTGTGAATTGCGATAGCCTTGATGTAAGCGTAAAAGTCCCGAGCATCAAAGTCTCTGCGCCTAATCCAAGCAAGCTAGTGCCCAATGTCGGTCGTATTC
>JBAVRC010000538.1:0-3561 GCA_049694615.1 Thermosynechococcaceae cyanobacterium
ACACCAGATCGGAAATGCCTTGAAAATAGGCGTCGATGGTTTGTTGTTGCGTGATGCGGTTTTGTTGACTGGTCAGGTCTTTAGAAATCACATATTGTCGCCAAGCCACATACAACGCCAAAAACGCTACCAGAATTTGACCGATTGCGCCAAAGGTTTCCCCAAGGGCGCTAATGGCTTCCCAATTCACACCCCGGTCCCCTGGCGTTAAGTGATCGGTGACGCCACTCAACTGCAATAATCCCACCAAACTAAACAGACCAATGATCCCAGCCCCAATCAGCAGTTGGACGGAACGGGGAACCCATTCGTCAATCGCCACTTTGAGGGTGGGCCAGAGGATGCGACCGGCTAAAGCGATCGCGGTTATGGCTGCCGGAATGCCTAGCCAGGGCAATCGCAAGATAAGGGCAATACCCAATAGCGTGGCTGCGATGGCGGCAATGCCCAGAAACGATTCCGCCTCAGCGTTGATGCGAGTCAGTGCGGCAGAGGGCTTGGTGCGGGGAGACAACACCATGCGTTGCGACAAATCCTCAAGGAGGTCGCTTTTTGGGGAAGGATCAGGATCTGGAGAAACAGGTGGGACAGGAGCAGTCATCCGATTTTTGGGTCATAATCATCCATTCCTCACTTTAGAAGATCCATGAGTGCTTAGGATCGCAGCAATGCTTTTAGAGAGGGCATCAAAACCTGGCATAGGTTTTAACAAAAAAGTAGGTGGTCATTCCCCATGCAATAACGGTCACAAATTGCCGCACCTGTTTCGGATCGATGCGTTGGGCCAGCACTGCACCGCCATAGCCCCCCATCATTGAGCCTGAAACCATCACCAAGCCGGGTCCCCACGCAATAGCATTGGCCAGGATAAAAGACAAAACGGCCACCCCATTGATCATGGCTCCTAGCAGAGATTTCAAACCATTCATGGCATGGATATGGGTTAACCCCATCAGCGAATAAGTGGCCAACATCATAATCCCCATGCCGCCGCCAAAATAACCTCCATAGATGGCAATGACGAACTGCAAGACCAGTGCGATAGATGAAGGTAATTGGCCTGTAGGGGTTTTGTCCGGGCTCAAAAATCGAGCCGTCAGCGTGTTGCCAAAGGTAAACACCAGGGTTGCCAGCAAAAGTAACCAAGGCAACAAACGAATAAACAGGGTGTCTGAGGTGATCAGCAAGAGTAATGCGCCTAAAATCCCCCCCACTAAACTCAGGACGCTCAATCCAAAGAGAAAGGCTGGGGATTGTTTAATATCCTTGCGATAGGCAATGGCACTGGTCACCGAACCAGGCCAAAGGGCAACGGTGGAGGTGGTATTGGCGATGACAGGTCTGACCCCAGTAAAAAGAAGGGCCGGTAGCGTAATAAAGCTCCCACCCCCGGCAACGGAGTTGAGTGCCCCGCCACAGACTGCGGCCAGAAATAAAAATGCCGCTTGGGCAATGTTCATGAAAAAACGGTTGGTTCGATTAGGGTTGCGGTTGGGTAATACAGTGGAATGCGCCCCCGGCGGTTAAGAGCGCCTTGGCTGACAGCCCGACGGTTTTGCGGTCGGGGAAACAGGCTGCGATCGCCGCAACCGCTGGTTGATCAAATTCTGTGCCGTAGGTAGGGACCACCACCGTACTGTTGCCAATATAAAAATTGACATAACTGGCTGGCATAATCTGACCCGCATCGTCCAGCACCAGCCCCGGCGAGGGAATTGGGATAATCTGGAGGGTTTTTCCCCTGGCATCCTTGAACGTGGCCAATTCGGCGGCAATGCGGTCTAAAACGGCTGCATTCGGATCATCGGGGGATTGGGGCTGCATACAGATCGCAACACCGGGGGCCACAAAACGAACGAGGGTATCGATGTGTCCATCCGTATGGTCGTTGAGCAATCCTTCATCCAACCACAGAATAGTTTCATAACCGAGGGCCGACTTCAGCAACTTTTCGAGGGTGGCTTGATCGAGATCAGGGTTGCGATTGGGGTTCAGTAAACATTGGCGGGTGGTTAAACAAGTGCCTGCTCCATCCGTTTCGACCGAGCCACCTTCCAACACCAGCCTATACTCAAAAAAGGGGAGTCCAGTGCCCTTTGCGATTTGAAGGGCTATCTGTTCATCCTGGGGTAGATCGAATTTATGGCCCCAAACGTTGAACTGAAATACGACTGCCGCTGTTTCTCGTTGCGGATTTGTCACAAATAGAGGGGCACAATCCCGCAGCCAAATGTCGTCGTAGGGGATGAGATGGAAATTGACTGGGATGCCTATTAAAGCATGGCGAGCTTGTTCTAAAACCGCCAGATTGGCAGCCAGAAGTTCGATGGTTTCGCCGCGAGGTCCGCCCGTGACCGGATCTGGATCGGCGATCGCCCTGCACAGCGCCACAAATTCTGCTTGAGCAGCGGCCAACGGTTCCCCCCATTCCTTTGCGTTGTAGGGAAAGGCAACCCAACAGGCACGGTGAGGACTCCACTCTGCCGGTTGTCTGAAGCCCAAATCAGTAGGGGTACGGTTCATCGCAAGAGGGGAGAATCACGGCATGGAGCCTTTAGTTTATCCTAACCGTAGGATGAGAGGCGTTTCTGCCCACTAAGGGCTGTTGCCTAGAAATCCGTCCATACAGCCTGTTCCGCCGATTTCAGGGGAAATGAACACAATTCAACCTTTTATAGGTCAAATGTTTAATTTTCCCTACATTGGCGAATGTATGCAGAAAGCCTTGCTAGGCTATCGGTATAAATCGAGATTGCTGCATGTTGCGAATTGCATCGCCTCTTGCGTCAACCAATCTTTAGGGGGATCGCGGTCAATCTATTGTTATTTGGTGATGGAGGAAATTCGTGAAAATATCTACTATTCGTCGCATCTTTAACCCCTTAGCCCCCATGGCTTTGGGTACTGCCGTTACCGTTACAGCGGTCTTGGCCTCTCATTCCACTTGGGCACAAACAGCATCATTGTCCGATGTGGATCAAAACTACTGGGCACGCCCTTTTATTGAACGTCTGGCCAAGGAAGAAATTATTGCAGGGTTCCCCGATGGAACCTTTAAACCGAATCAACCGGTCACGCGATCGCAGTTTGCCGCTATTGTGCGCAACGCGTTTAACAAGGGGGCGGTCCGCAATTCCCGCACCTTCAGCGATGTTGCGGCCAAATACTGGGCTGCATCCGCCATCGATAAAGCTTATATTACGGGATTCCTATCGGGCTATCCAGACGGAACCTTTAAGCCAGAGCAACAAATTCCTAAAGTTCAAGCGCTGGTTTCCTTGGCTAGCGGGTTACAACTCGATGCGCCCAACGATCTGAATAAAACCCTAGAGGTATTTCGGGATACCAGTGAAATTCCCGACTATGCCCGTAAAGGCGTTGGGTCTGCCACCCAAAAAATATTGGTCGTCAATTACCCGAACGTGGCCTTTTTGAACCCCAACGATGTGGCAACCCGGGCCGATATTGCAGCCTTTGTCTATCAGGCATTGGTGAATCAAGGCAAAATGTCTGCTTTGCCGTCCACGTCCAAGGCTGTAGCCTATATCGTCAACTATAAGG
>JBAVRC010000539.1:0-6209 GCA_049694615.1 Thermosynechococcaceae cyanobacterium
AAAGCTGGATGCCTCAGTCGGAGGAAGATTTGCGGCGATCGCTGGGTCAGGTGCAATGACCTTTGGGGCTGTGAGGGAATTGGGAGCAGTGCGATCGCCAACCTGGCCCGTTGTGCCGATCCATTCACCACCGTTTAGCCCAATCCGGGGCTTCTATCGGCTCCGGTTCTAGCAACGAGAGAACGATCTCAAATGCAACCTTAAACGAACGCTTTTGTAACGCCCGGACTTGCAGCTTGCCGCTGCGAGTCGCCGCCAGCAATTGCCCCTGACCGTCCCAATCGGCCCACTGCACATCGTCCAGAATCTCGACCTCCCCGTCGGCTTCCAGGGCGTACATGACCCGCAGACCATCCACTGCCTGACCCACGCCGAACTCGCCTCCAGCCCTGCCGATGCTTTCTAACCGCAACAGGCGATCGCCCTTGGGTTGCGGCTTTTGCAGTCGGGCATTGCGATGTTCGTCCCAGTAACCGCCAGCGCTACGGGGCGGCGAATCGGGTGCGTCTGACCACCCTCGCCGCCGTTCGTTGGCGAACTGTTCAATTGGAATGGGTTTGAGGCCGTAGGGAATCGGCATGGGCCCGTCTGGTAGGGTTTCGCCATTGCTGTCAGGGGCAAAATAGTAGCCTCGCGTCCAGGTCCCGAAGGTTGCAAAGGCATAAAGGGCCGTTAGCCAGGGGAGTTTCGATACGGCGATGTAGGTTTCTCCATGTTCCCACCGGGCTTTGGGGTTGTGGGCAAAGTAGCAAAGCCAGCGCCCATCGGGGGAAATATCGGAACGGCGCGGAAAAATTCGTCCTCGCAGCCAGCCGCCCGGTTCGTACTGATTCTGGGCCAAGTCCCAGCGACCCACATGCGCCCACTGGCTAGGGCCGCGCCGAAACACCGCTACCATCGGAGCCTCGGTTGCAGGCAGGCAGTAGATACGGGGTGGGGTTGGCGACATGGATATCGATCCGGCTCGGTGAAGAATGGTTGGTTGGTTGGGATCTGCCATGCTGCAAAGCGCGATCGCCCTTCTTGCCTATGCAGATTTTGCCGTCTGGCGCAATACGCTCAGGGCAGCTTTTGGGTGATCTGAATTACTGCGATACTCCATGAAACCCTGTTAAATCAAGCATGTAGGAAAGATTAACTTCCCTACCTTCAGTCCATACTATATTTATCCTGCTAGCCCAAAGATGAACGGATTATGGGCTGGTTTATCAATCCCGGACAGCCGATATGAGTCCGGGCCTATACTTTCTACAACCGAATGACTTTGGAAGAAGGGCCGACTCTCGGTGTGCAGCGATCACGTCTGCCTTGGTTGGCAGTTTGGCCCGCGTCGTCCTATCGGAAGCGGGATTATGCTGTTGTCGATTTCGTTGCCGACAACAAAACGCCGTTTATATGCGTCATGTTATTCCAGAGCAGAGGTTGAACGATGCGTTTTATTTTCGGATTCTTGGCCGGGGTTATCGTCACAGGATTGCTGATCGACCGGGGGGTGAATTTGCCCGACCGATTGGGTCGGGTAATCAATGTATCCGAGGTGCAGAAGCTTGGCCAGGATATCAGTTATGCAGTGGAAAAGGGATCGCGATCGCCTTTGCTCCGCTGAAGCCGATGGGTTTGCGACTTGCCAGGGGAATGGGATCGCCCCATTCGCCCTTCACTTAGGCAACTGTCCCCAAAAACGTCTAGGTTAAGAGTATGTCTTCAAGAGAAGCCCGATAAAATCTTTGCAAGGCTAACATTTTCAGACAAGGTATTGTCCACCTTTGCAAGAAGCCGCATTATGTCATCAATCACGACTGAACTGGCAGAGGTTCTGAGCACGGTCCAGCGTCCCGGCAATTTTTATGTCGCAGGTACGACTGAGATTTTTGCCCCACGCCTGGAGGTGGAAGGGGTCGGGCCGATTGCCCTGCCGCTGCTGCCCGTTCAAGTCGAACAACTGGTCGCGATCGCCGAGCCAGCGCCCTATGGACGCGGTGAAGAAACCCTAGTCGATACCCAAGTACGCCGAACTTGGCAGATCAACGCCGATCGGATCCGAATCGAAGGTCGGCACTGGCAAGAAACCCTGGATTCTATCGTGGCCCGTGTTGCCGAGGGACTGGGCGTTACCAGTCCGGTGGAAGCCGAACTCTATAAACTCTTGGTGTACGACGCAGGTTGTTTCTTCGTGAACCACCGCGATACGGAGAAGACCCCCGGTATGTTCGCGACCCTTGCGGTCGTGCTGCCCTCGCAATACAGTGGTGGCGAACTGTTGATACGCCACTGCGATCAGGAAGTGCGACTCGATCTGCGTTGTTCGGATCCTTCGGAAGTAGCCTTCGCAGCCTTTTATGCCGATTGCGTTCATGAAGTACTCCCGATTACTTCAGGCTGTCGGCTGACCCTCGTCTATAACCTGGTGCGACCCGGAACGGGGCAGTTGCCGGAACCGCCCAGCTATGAGGCTGAACAATCGAGTGTCGTGAAACGCTTAAAAGCTTGGGCCGCAGGCAAAGCATTGCCGGACGACGATTCTCCCGAAAAGCTGATTTATGCGTTGGAACATGCTTACACCCCAGCAGCCCTCGCGTTCGATGCGCTGAAGGGGGCCGATGCCGCCGTAGCAGCTATGCTTGTTTCTGCGGCGAAGGAGGCCGAGTGCGACATCCACCTCGCCCTAGTCTCCATTCATGAGAGCGGAGACGCCGAACATATTGAATATTACGGTTCGCGCCGTCGAGGTCGCCGCAGCTATTGGTCGGATGACGATGACGACAATGACGCATACGAGATTGGGGATGTCTACGAGCGGAGTACGACCCTCACAGAATGGCGACGACCCGACGGCCATCCGACGAGTTGGGACACGTGTCTTTTTGAGGAGACTGAACTCTGTCCGCCCGACGCTTTTGACGGGCTGGAACCCGACGAACTGCACTTCCAGGAAGCGTCGGGCAATGAAGGGGCCTCCTTCGAGCGGACCTACCAACGAGCTGGGCTGGTTCTTTGGCCAAGTGCCCGACGGCTAGCCGTGCTCAATCAGACTGGACTATCCGTTACGCTGCCCTATCTGGACGAACTGACCCAGCGCTGGATCGAGGGCGGTCAAGATCCAGAATCGCCTTTGTGGCAAGAAGCGCACGAACTCTCCAGGCACATGTTGCGGACATGGTCACAGAAGGGCAGGCACACCGTTGCGCTGGGCCAAACAACTCAAATGTTGAGCCTCCTGACCCAGTTGCGGGATATAGCCTCCATCGATATCTTTTTATCCGATATCTCCGCCACTGGCATTTACGCAAAAGGTGATAACAAGGAGCTGGTTCAGGCTGTCAACCTGCTATCGCCACAGCGAATTGCCGAGTTAATTGAGCGGATCGTGGCTGGAAATGCTGCGGAATCCCTGAGTGCTTGCGGCGATTTGCTCTCACGCAGCTTGGCTTTAGAGGACATCGATCGGAAGATCGACTTCATCCCTGCGGCCAAGGCACTGGTCTCGGCTTTGCCTGGAGATTCGTCGCAGGATCTTTTGGCCGATATCTGGCACCGGACTTCACGGGTGGAGGCCGACTTCATCGTCGATCTTCTGACGGTCCTGGGACACCTTGATGCAACGCTGGCGGACCAAGCCGTTGATCGCATCTTGGCATGTCCCAAAATCTACAGTTTGGATAGCGTGATTTTACCTGCCGTTCTGGCGCTGACTGAGCAAAGAGCCACTAGGGAGATCGGCGCAGTTCGGCGGCTGCGAGAAGCGTGTCTCGCCCATCTGCGATCGCGTATCGCCGAACCATTGGCACCGCCTCAAGATTGGACAAGGGACAAAACGCCTACCTGCGGGTGTCCTCATTGCAGCGAACTCAGTCTCTTCTTGTCAGCGCCCGACCAGAAGATCTGGACATTCAAGGCCAATGAATCGGTGCGACGCCATGTCGAGACTTCAATCCGGCGAAGCGGGTGCGATCTGGATTTTAAAACGGAAACTCGCGGTCGTCCTTATAGCTTGGTCTGTACTAAAAATCAGGCCAGTTACGAAAGGCGGGCGCAACAACGGAAAAAGGATCTCGAAGATTTGGCGCAACTCAATATGCCGTAGGGTAGCCTAGGGCACCAAGCCTGACCTGCAATGCTAAATTTGGCCTATAGCTGGGGAATGCTGATGAAATCGCATACGCAGATCGGTTTATATGATCGCCTCCTCCATTTCCATTTCTACCCATTCGCGCCAAACGTGGGCCTGAACGATCGCCTGAGCCTGTTCCATCGCCTCGCCGGACAGTAGCCCCATGCGCCAATCCAGGGCAAAGGTTTGTTCCAACTCTGCTGCGGCCTCGGCACAATACTTCGGCGTCTCAAAGACTTGTTCGCAAAAAAGCCGATTCGTCCCGCGCACCGTCAGCCCGTAGTAATCGTCCGGCAATCGCGCGATCGCCAAATGCTCCAGCTTAATCCGACGCTGGCTCTCCTCCAGCAAAACGCCAAGGGTTTGGGTCTGTTGCCGTCGCAACAGGCGTTCCAATCGTTCCGAATAGGGGTTGTCATGGAAGCGTTGGGCGATCGCCCTGGCCTCAGCCTGTTGTTCTTTCTCGAATCCGGTCAATTGGGCAGGCGGTCTGCTCCTCAACGGTAGGCGCGACAACTGCGTCTTGGGTTTGGACGCATCAGCAATGGGACGGGTATACACAAGCAGTTCCTCACACACTGGAGAGAGTTTAGCGCATCCATCCATGCCTGAAAACCGTTTGATCGCCCTGCTCACGGCTTAGCCTTCCCCAAATAAACCGACTTGTGGGTTTTCCCATCCCAGTAGCGCAAATACCGATAGGGACCGCACCCGTTGATCGTCTTCTCCTCGATATAGCCCTCCTGATTGAGGGGCTTACCCTGCGCGTCCGTCCGCTGCTTTCGCGTCTCCCGCGCCAACACCTGCAACCCCTCGATTAAGGTCGCCAAATCGCGATCGCCCAATTCGGCAGCTTCCTTCAGCAAGCGCTCGACAGCATCCGACTTTTTCCGAGGTCGCGGCATTTAGGGGCTAATTCGTAGACTTGTACCCTAAGTTTAGTCCGAGTCGGAATTTCAGAGCCGTTATCCCTGGCCCCTAAAACGTTCCGAAAGGGTTTTCTGTTCAGGCATTTTAAGGCCAGACTTAGGGTACAAAACGCTATAATGTACCCTAAGTCGTTTGGGTTGTGCTGATGACTTATCCGCTGTCCGCGACCAAGCTCGCTACCTATAAGCAATGTCCCCAGTCCTATTACTTCAAGTACGAACGGGGACTCAAATCGCCTTCGTCTTTCGGTTCGACCGAGTTGGGGAAAGCGGTTCACAAAACCCTTGCGGATATTTACAGCCAATGGTCATATCGAGACCCTAAACCCTCCTGGGAATGGTGCTTAACCCATTGGCATAGAAATGCGGCGCTTCTGGACGGCAATTTAGCTACCGAAGGGTTGTCCATGCTCTCCGGCTATTACGACGCCTATATCCGACCGCTTACGTCAATGGCGAAGCCCTTGGGCGTTGAAGGCAAATTGAGTGCCACGCTGCGGTTCGACAATATCGAGTTTTCCCTCTCCGGTCGGTACGATCGCCTGGACTGGCTCGGCGACGGCTTGGAACTGTTCGACTACAAAACCGCCAAAACCGAGGCGATATCCGATGCGACGGATGTGCAGCTCGGTCTCTATTGTCTGGCGCTGGAGCAGGTCTACCGTCGTTCTCTGAAGCGCTTGACGTTGCTCTACCTGCGTTCCGGCAGGTCTGTCTCCTTCGACGCGACACCGGAACAACAGTCCGAAGTGCGATCGCTGATTGCCGATCTAGCCCTCAAGCTACGAGCCGATGCAGAATGGATGCCAGCACCGGGAGACCATTGCGGTCGCTGTGCCTATCGCAAACATTGTGCGGCGACAACGCCCTGTCCAGAACCATTGCCGGAGGATGCGCGATCGCTTAGGCAGGTGCAGCTCGTTCTGGCTGTTTGAGATGGGTGGGTTACACGGCGCTCGGTTGAATTGTGTGCCCATCAAGTCGTTTTAGACCTTTGTTAGCCCAACGCTTGCAGGCTGCAAAGAGATGTTGAAATGCTAGTACGAGCCCAGTCCCGATCATTCCCAAGAAAACGGTGCCCATCATTTCGACGATGGGAGATTCTAAGCCCACCATCCGATTGGGCAGTTTCGAGCAGACAAACAAAACCAGCGTGTTGAAGATTAAAC
>JBAVRC010000540.1:0-8392 GCA_049694615.1 Thermosynechococcaceae cyanobacterium
GCATGAAAAAAAATGGTCTGAAGAAGCAAAGATGCGAGGCGAGTTAGAAAAGCTACGCAAAGATCTAGAGAAGTATGCTAATGCATTAGCCATGATTGCTGGTGTTAAGGAATAGGTGAGGCATCTGACGAATGGATTATCAGTTTGATGTCTTTCTCTGCCATAACAGTCAAGATAAACCAGCGGTTCGCGAAATTAGTCGGCAGCTTAAAGAATATCAGTTGAAAACATGGTTGGATGAAGAGCAACTTCGTCCTGGAGACTCGACATGGCAAAAATCACTTCAGACCCAAATTAATCAAATTCGAGCCTCTGCTGTATTTATTGGTCAATCTGGGCTAGGACCGTGGCAGGAAGAAGAAGTAGAAGCTTTTCTCGTACAGTTTCAAAAACGAAAATGTCCTGTAATTCCCGTGTTGTTAAAGGAAACCTCTGCTGAAATTGAGATCCCACCATTTTTAGAGATCAGAACATGGGTAGATTTTCGGCATCCTGAGACTAGACCGTTTGAAAAATTAATATGGGCTATTACTGGTAGAAAACCATTATCATTGATCATAAGTGAAGTTTTTGATAAGAGTCTACAGTCAATTCTTAATGAAAATAATTTAAATTTATCCGAAAAATTAGCTAAAGATTTTCTTGATATATTGTCATCAATTGATGATTATGACCTGTTTTCAAAGATATTAGATGATCCTCGTATTCGGATCCAGACATCGGGATCTGATATTGATAAATACAGTAAAATCTTAAGAGATAATCTTCGAGATAAGGATAATAAGTTTGGAGAACTGATTAGATTTTTTTTGATTCACTATCCAGATCTGAATTTAATTCTTACATTTGCTAATCTATTAAAGTCAAATCTTCAGGAAGTCGACAATAAAGATATAAAAAATTGGATTGATAAAATTCAAAAAAATAGTGCTAATTTATTGTCTTTTAGCTCAAGTGAAGAACTCAAGCAAACAGCAATTAATGCTCATCTTATGATTGTTGTAAGTAATTGGTCTGCTGGTGAGTATCGTCTGAATAGTTTTTTGTTGTCAGATGTTAGTGATCTTTGTCATGATATTGTTGAAATTATAAATGGACATCAACAAGATGATAAAGGCTTTGTTTGTAAAAGTCTAAATGACATCAAAAAAAGATCGCTTCAGTGTATTCATGAGAGTCAAAAGATATTAAATTCTGAAAAGAAAATAAAAAAATTAGTGTTTATCATTTGACTATTGAACTGTTTCTGACTTTTCAACATATTTGTGAGGCAGTTGATCTTTGGGAATTGCCTAATGATGAAGAACCAATTGGTATTATCCATCGGGTCGTAGTTCGTTCCTATGAACGTATCTGTAACCCTGATTATGAAAATCGATTGAATGAAGTTTGGTTCAATTTTAGGCAGTCTATTGATCAATGGGATGATGAAGTTGATATTGTAGACAAATTTGAAGAATTGCGGGGATTAGATAAGAATTGGAAAAAATTGCCATCACAAATTAGAAAGGCGAAAAAAATTGGATTAAAAATTTTCTGTAGCATACCTTCTCAAAGCGATCATGAAAAGATTTTTAAATGTATTTGTCAAAGTGGGTTACCTGTTGCACTATGGTCTCGAAATGAAATAATTACTGATGCCGATATGGAATCAATAAATAATTTAATTTCAGTGAATAATTTAAGAGATGCTTCTGTTCTTTTTGAAAAGATACGAAGTTGGCGTGAAGATGCTTTTGCCACCGAAGATGGTTCTGAAAATAATATTGGAAATCACTTAGGAATTTTATTTGATAATCCAGAAAGACTTCCACCTTTTGAAGCAGTTGAAATGCTTGAATCTATACCTTTAGCTATTTAATATGGATAAATAATTATGACTAACGATTGGAAGATATTCTGGGGTGACGAAGGTTTAGAAGATAGATCTGAAGAAGATGAGAAAAAAAGACTTATAATAAGTCGCGAAAGACTCGATAATTTGCTAACCAAAAATTCTCCAAAATGGCGTAAATTTGGTACAGATAAAGTGAGTGTTATCAATCCTGAAAAGGATAAAAAATATTGGGATGGGCTTTTGAAACTTGCGCTGAAGAATCAACGTGATCAAGAGAGAGGTCGTAGTTTTCGGGTTCGTCCGGTTTCTAATGCTGATAACCAAACTTACTTTGAACAGGCTATTAGTGATGTAATTCAGGCTGTAAATGCTGCGTTATATTTACGTCGTCCTTTGCTAATTACTGGGCGTCCCGGTTCAGGCAAGACATCTTTGGCCTATGCTGTGGCTTATGAACTAAGTCTTGGTCCTGTCTTACTATGGCCTATAACTGCACGTTCTAGTTTGCAAGATGGGTTGTATCAATATGATGCGATCGCCCGTTTGCAGGATGCCCAATTTGAGCAAATGAAACCGCCAATTCCTGCTGAGGGAGAAGAAATTAAAACCAATTATCGAGATATCGGTCAATATATCCGCTTAGGTCCAGTGGGGACGGCATTTATTCCTTCAAAATATCCGCGAGTCCTTTTAATTGATGAAATTGATAAGAGTGATATTAATCTTCCGAATGACTTGTTAAACCTCTTTGAAGAGGGAGAGTATGAAATCCCTGAATTGGTTCGTTTAACCAAGGGTAAGACTCAGAATAAGCAAGATGTTCAAACAGAGGATGGTCTGAGGGTTGATGTTTTGGATGGCAAGGTGACCTGTCGCGAGTTTCCATTAGTCATTATGACCAGTAATGGTGAGCGAGATTTTCCACCTGCTTTTTATCGTCGTTGTTTAAGGGTTGAAATGCCGGATCCTGACGAGAATGCCTTGAAATCAATTGTTAAAGCACATTTAGGAGTAGATGCTGTACAAAAATTTGAGGATGTGATTCAAAAATTTGATCAGAAAAATCAAACGGAAGAGGTTGGTTTAGCAACGGATCAACTTTTAAATATTGTGTATTTACTGAATCAAAATGCAGATCGAGAGACAATGGAGCGTTTGTTGCTCAATCCATTGAGTCAGCAGGGACAGGGATAATGATCGATCATTGGATAGCAACTTTGAGATCTGATTTGGGGCTGAGTGCAGAGGAAATTGCTAACTTTATCTGGTTAGCGACGATTCAGTTACAAGCTTTGAGTCAATCTGTGACTTCGGTTGTTGACAATGATCGAACTGATATCCAGCTTGGAACTGAAGATAATTCTAATGGGATGCAATCTAAACGATCTCGTGGATCGAATTCTGAAAATCAGCAGGGAAATTCTGACCTGAATTCTGATCACCAACAAACGCATAAGAAAAAAGAGAATTCTAAAAGTCAAGGTCGATTGTTTCCTAATAAATTGGCTTCGGATTTACACAGTGTGGGTACTAAAGCGAATTCGCCGCTCATTAAGGTTAAAAATCCGCCTTCGATTCGGAATGGCTTGGAGTTGGCTCGATCCTTACGTCCCTTAATTCGAGTGGTTCCGTCAGGTCGGGATGTGCGGCTGGATGAAAATGAAACAGTTCGTAAGGTTGCTGAAGCGCGGATTTGGCTTCCCGTTACTAAACCTGTTTTGGAGCCTTGGTTGGATTTAGCTTTGGTGGTTGATGAGAGCAGTTCCATGCTAATTTGGCGACAAACGGTGCTGGATTTTCAAAGGCTTTTGAAGCAATATGGGTCGTTTAGAGATGTCAGAACGTGGGGTTTGGTGGCGACAGAGGAGGCAAGTTCGCAGGATTTTCAGCAGTATAAAGTTTATCTTAGATCTGGCTTTGGGATTGCTGCTAAGCAACAAGATTTACAAGATCCGAAAGCTTTAATTGATCCAAATCGACGGAGGTTGGTACTGGTGGTGACGGATTGTCTTTCGACGATCTGGCGACGCGGTTTTGTGTTTCCAGCCCTCAATACCTGGGCAGAAAATGGGCCAATGGCTATTGTCCAAATGCTGCCAGAATGGCTCTGGGTGCGTACTGCGTT
The DNA here is from genome assembly GCA_049694615.1 of Thermosynechococcaceae cyanobacterium. GTDB lineage: Bacteria > Cyanobacteriota > Cyanobacteriia > Thermosynechococcales > Thermosynechococcaceae > JAAURS01. Next base: position 3,963 of record JBAVRC010000540.1, read on the forward strand.
GCGTCATACGTCCCCAGTACAGTTTTATGGGCTAGAGCAGGGGATTGCGAACCAGCAATTGTCAGTGGTAGGTTCCTCTACGTTTGATCAGGAAGAAGATGGGGTGGTCAACACCATTCGGGTGCCTGTTTTAACTTTGGAGCCACACCGAACAGGGGTTTGGAGCCAAATGGTGGCTGGTAAAGGCGGGGTGCAGGCTTCAGGTGTTATCTTCAGCCCTCATTTGCAATCAGTTGTTGACCAAAACGAACTGAGACGACGGCAGATTCAGCAACCAGCGACGGATCTGTCCCCTCAGAAACGAGTCGATGATTTTAGGTTAACTGCAACGCCAATGGCCCGACGGTTAGCTAGTTTGGTGGCGGCAGCGCCTGTAATTAATTTGCCTGTGGTTCGTTTGATTCAGGAGACTTTGCTTGAGGATTCCCAGCAGGTTCATGTGGCGGAGGTGTTGTTGGGGGGACTGCTGACCCCCACGGAACAGGCGACTTTAGCAACAAAGCCTGATGATGTTGTCTATCGTTTTGTGGATGAGGGTATTCGGCCAATATTGCTTAAAACGGCTTCAGTAATTGATACAACTGAGGTATTTTCTAAGTATGTTATACGTCAATTTGGTACTTCTTTAGAAGTCTTTTTATTGAAGTTGCAGGTGTGGATGACGAGTGAGGATCAGGTCATTGTTGACGAGGTACGGCCCCTTGCAATTGTAGCTTCGGAAGTTTTGAAGCGTTGGGGACGGCATTATGCGGATATTGTGGAGGCAGTAGAAAAACGATATGAATTAAAAATTCGTGAAAAAGTTGATCTTCAACACCAAAACCTGTTCCCAGATGATCGCGGTGAAACCTTAAAGCGTAATGTAGCTGAAGCCTATCAACCCCGGCAATTACTTCAGAGACCTGATGCGAATGCAAAAATTATTCAGATTGATAAATTAGAAAATCGAATTCAATGTATATATACTGGATACTCTATTGTTTTAGATGAGACGAATCGTCTTGCTGATAAAGGATTTGAGCATGGGATAAATTTTGATACAATTTGTCCCCACAGTAAGCGATCAGGTGAGTTTAGTGGTGATATGCACCATATATTTCCTGCCAAGGCTAAGGTTAATTCTGCAAGAGGTGCGTTACCCTTTGCTGAATTGGCGGATGCAGAGGTTTTGGAGTGGTTTCGGAATGATGATCAGATGACGACCATCCCATCTGATTACAAGGGAGAGTATAGTCGCAAGGGGCGTCAGGGGTTTGAGCCAAGAGATCAGGCTAAGGGAAGGGTTGCACGGGCCTTATTCTATGTCTACACCATTTATGAAGGGCAAGCAGACCCCTCATTTTTTGAGAAGCAGAAAGTGGTATTGCGACAATGGCATAGCAACTATCCGCCGACTCAGGAAGAATTAATCCGAAGTCAAAAGATTGCTAAGTCTGAGCAGGGGAATGCAAATCCATTTGTGGTTGATCCCACACTGGTAGAACGGATCTTCTTTGCTGAGATGGAGTGGCAAACCTTTGAATTTAAGATTGCCACGATCTTGTTGCTCTCCACCGTTGAAGTTGAAGTGGCACGAATTGAACAACTCTTGATGCCTTTTGAATTTCAGATTGCAACCCTTGTTTTAGAAAGGACTAAAAAACAGCCTTCATATAAGATTAATCACACCGCATCAAGTGCTTACCAGTGGGTTGAAAACTTAGGAAATAATATCACCCTAGAAATGGTATCGATACCAGCGGGGCGGTTTGAAATGGGTGCCCCAAAAACCGAGGCAGACAGTGAAGACTATGAACGGCCTCAACATCCAGTTGAAATTCGTCAGCCGTTTTGGATGGGGAAATACCCAGTGACCCAAGCACAATGGCAAGCGGTGGCCAAGCTGCCACAAGTGAGCCGAAACTTGAAGGCTAATCCATCGCAGTTTAAGGGCGCAGATCGCCCAGTGGAGCGTGTTTCCTGGCTGGATGCAGTTGAATTTTGTCAGCGACTTTCGATTCATGCAGGCCGGGATTATCGGTTGCCGAGCGAAGCAGAGTGGGAGTATGCCTGTCGTGCTGGGACAACAACCCCCTTTCATTTTGGCGAGACGATTACAACGGAAGTGGCGAACTATGACGGAACCCGAACCTATGCAAATGGTCCTAAGGGAACTTACCGTAAAGAGACAACCTCCGTGGGGAGTTTTAGTGTCGCGAATGCATTTGGGTTGTATGACATGCATGGCAACGTGTGGGAATGGTGCGAAGATGACTGGCACGGTAACTATGAAGGTGCTCCCGCCGATGGTCGTCCGTGGGTAGAAACCAATCGTGAAGGGACACTCAGGCTGCTGCGCGGTGGTTCCTGGGACAACGATCCTTGGTATTGTCGTTCGGCCCGTCGCGACAATGACGTTGCGGGCGACGAGAGCGACTACGATGTCGGTTTTCGTGTTGTTTGTTCAGCGGCGAGGACTTCTTAGCCCTTTGTCCCTTTTGCGCTTTTGCCCTTTTCGCATTTTTTTCTGTGAGAGCGAGCTAAATCAATGCCAAGTATTGCAGTTTTTCATCAGCCATCTACCTGTCGGGGTTTTATCCAAAAACTGGATGAACACTGCTCGCTAGAGATGGTCGAAATTCCAGCCGGGAGCTTTATGATGGGTTCCCCCGACCAGGAAATAGGAAATGAGGCGAATGAAAAGCCACAGCATGAAGTCAACATTCAACGCTTTTGTATGGGTCGATATCCCGTGACCCAAGCGCAATGGCGCTTTGTCGCTGGACTGACGCCAGATCTCAATCCAGAGCCATCGCGGTTTAAGGGCGATGATCGTCCTGTGGAGCGTGTTTCTTGGCTGGATGCGGTTAAATTTTGTCAGCACCTTTCGGCTTATTCGGGTCGGGACTATCGCTTACCCTCTGAGGCAGAGTGGGAGTACGCCTGTCGGGCAGGAACGACGACACCCTTTCATTTTGGCGAGACCATTACCCCTGATCTGGCGAATTACGATTGGAGTCGTGCTTATATCGAATCTCAGGAAATAAATCTTAAACAGGGTTCAAAAGGGACAACTCCGGTGGGGCATTTTGGGGTCGCTAATGCCTTTGGCTTATTCGACATGCATGGCAATGTGTGGGAATGGTGCGAGGATCACTGGCACAATGCTTATAGGGAGGATGTCCCTGATGGTCATGCATGGTTAGATAATGCCAATCAATCTGATAGAACGGCTAGGAGGCTGCTGCGCGGTGGTTCCTGGAGCTACTATCCTAGGAATTGTCGTTCGGCCCGTCGCTTCAATGGCAATGCGGGCGTCGAGAACTTCTACGGTATCGGTTTTCGTGTTGTTTGTTCTGCGGCGAGGACTTCTTAGCCCTTTGTCCCTTTTGCGCTTTTGCCCTTTTCGCATTTTTTTATCGATATGCAAGATCTTCCAATAATTCAAAAAATGTATGATTTGATTCGTTGGTACGTGCCTATCATTAATCGATTGCCGAGAAGTTATAAATATACTTTGGGGGATCGAATCGTTATAGGCTTGTATGAATTTCTAGATGAATTAATTATTGTCCGATATTTGCAAGATAAACTGCCGCATTTAGAAGCACTTAATACACGTCTTGATATCCTCCGTTATCAAACGAGACTTTTGCATGATTTTCAACTGATTAAATTTGATCGATACGAACATGCAGGTCGATTAATCAGTGGAATTGGGACAGATTTAGGGGGATGGATTAAGAATCAACGAAAACGTAAGGTGCTGCCATGAAGCGACATGGATACCTCTGGGATGATATTGTTGCTTATGAAAACCTTTGGTCTGCGGCGCAAAAAGCCCAAAGAGGTAAACGCTACCGAGACAATGTGCTTGCATTTAACTTTAATATAGAGAAGGAATTGTTAATTCTTCAAGACGAGTTAGAGACTCAAACGTATTGTCCCGGCGCTTATAAGAGCTTTTATATCTTGGAGCCGAAGCCCCGACTTATTTCAGCTGCACCCTACCGCGATAGAGTTGTACATCATGCCCTATGCACCGTTATAATTCCGATTTTTGAACGCACTTTCATCCCAGATTCCTATGCCAATCGAGTTGGCTACGGAACCCATCGCGCGCTCAGACGCTTTACGCAACATCTGCGTTCAAGTCGCTATGTGCTTCAGTGCGATATTCGTAAATATTTCCCCAGTATCGATCACGAAATTCTTAAACGGATTATTCAGACAAAAATTAAATGTCCTCAGACCCTGTGGCTTATCGATACACTCATTGATGGAAGTAACGAACCGGAAACGCTCATCGATTACTTTCCTGGCGATGATCTAAGTAGGTGCGGGTTGAAAAGCCGAACTATCCTAAATGGGATGAAATGCCTGACCTATATGGGTTTGGGTCAACTGTGCCCTCCTTGTGAAAGTTCGGTTTATCTAGGCCAACCTACTTA
>JBAVRC010000541.1:0-1658 GCA_049694615.1 Thermosynechococcaceae cyanobacterium
CTATTTTTGCTTTGATTGTATCGGCTGTTTCTTGATTAATGGATTTATTGGGAGATTGTCCGGCAATTTTCTCCAACAAGGTTGAATCATATTGATTTTGAAGGGTTTGATTTTCTTGTTCTAGACGCGAAACAGCAGTTCGCCCTTGATCCAGATTGGCCTTGATTTTAATATTTTGGGGATTGTTGACAGCTTTTTCAAGCTGTTTATAAGGAGCGCAAACCGGTGATACTTGGCCTAATCGCTTAGCTGTATTGAAGGCAGGCGGGCTGGGGAATTTATATTGATTGATGATGTTTTCTAGTGTTGTGGAGTCAAACCCCAATGTTCCTTTGTCTTGGGCATTTTGATAGCTATTGAAAGGGGCATAGCAGGGCACTTCTTCGGCAGGATTTAAGGGCCATTGAGCAATGTTCTCCAAGCCACTAAATACATTCATCAGGACAAAGAGATCGATCAAGATCAAAATGACAATACTGACCTTATTGATCGGTTCCTGGTAAATCTGGGTAGATTTTCGAATCAGGATTTGGAAGAGTCTCTGAATGGCTCGGAACATTTTATGGGTGCTCGATAGGTTAGGTAGCGGGGTCCATCCCCAGCAACGCCATCTCGTGGTTAAGGGTTTCGGCTAGACCCACTTCTAGGGAACGCGGATCATAGCCCAGTGCCTGTTTTGCTTTGGTATTATTGCCCAGGTAGGTGACGCCTGCTAAGACACGCAGGTTTTCCGAAGAATAGAGATCGGGAATCGGTAGAACAGTTTCGACTAGTCCCACCAGTTGGGACAGTCCCTTAAATAGAATCGGCGGAGCACCCCAGGGTTTGGGAATGCTCGTAATTTTTTGGGCTAGCGCAAAGGCTTCTGTTAACCCATAGGACGGTCCGGCAATGATGTAGGTCTCGCCCGGTGTCCCTTTTTCCATCGCCAGCAGATGGGCGTTGGCAATATCGTCTACATGCGCCCAGCAGTAAGTTGATTGTGCTGGAATGATGGAGAGCTGGCGTTTCAAATATTGAACGAAAGTCTGCCGGACACTGCTGGTGTCGCCCGGACCATAAATCAATCCCGGCATAACAACAACCAGGGGCAGTCCTTGAGCCATTTTTTCCTCGGCGATCGCATGGGCCACGGCTTTGGTCCGGTCGTATTCGCTGAGGTGGGGACCATTGTAGCGATAGGTTTCATCCACAAGTTGGCCGTGGGTGTCGGAATTAACGGCAAGGGTACTGGTATAAACCCCTTTGGGAATCCCCAGTTCTTGCATGGTCTCTAGGACATTGCGAGTGCCTTGAATATTGATTTGTGCGCCTGGTTGATTATTTTTAACGCCGATTTTGTACCATCCGGCGATATGAAACACGCCATCGGTGTTGGTCATGGGCGATCGCAGGCTCTCTTTATCGGTGATATCTCCGGGAGCAAGGGTGATACCCAAATTGGCCAGATCTTGCGCTTTGGCCGGATCGCGCACCAAGGCAATGACCTGATGACCTTGGGCAACGAGTTGGCGAGCGACCCGTCCGCCCACAAAGCCCGTTGCACCCGTGACAAAATAGCTCATGCTGCACCTTTGTTTTGCGTTTCGCAGGCGGTCTGTAGGGGTTGGATCCAGGACTCGATTGCATCGGCGCGACCGTAGTCGGTCAGATTAAAG
>JBAVRC010000542.1:0-1935 GCA_049694615.1 Thermosynechococcaceae cyanobacterium
CCATTGAAAAAGCCCCCACGTTGGTTGGCGGTGCGACAACACTCAGATGCTTTGGCACAGGAGCCAATAGCGTTCTATTCAACACCGCCCCACCCCTGATTAAATCTCCCACATTACAAGTGGCTCACTTTTTATCCACGGGCAGCGGAGCGGGGAATCAACTGTTGAAATATACGTTGAACACCGCCACCAATACGATGACCTTTAACACGCCCATTCCGATTCCTGCGTGGACGGCTCCTCCGGATGCACCACAACCGCCTGGTGGTGCTGGGTTTTTGCTAGATACACTAGATGGTCGTTTTCAGTCCAACACGGTGCAAGCTGGGAATATCCTCTTTGCCACCCATGCGGTTAATATTTCTGGGTTGTCTGGCATCAAGCTCTATAGGGTCAATGCCTCGACGAATACCGCAACGGTCCCCTTAACATGGACGACGTTTGCCTCTAATGTTGCAACTTGGGGTCCCTCCTATGCAACGAAGAATGCGAAGGGTGCATCGAAAGGATTTCTGACCTTTTCCTATTCCGGTGCTGCTTTCAATCCTTCTGCTGCCGTGATTACCGGATCAAACAATGGGACTACGGAGACGTTTAGCGGGTTTACCTTTGTGTCGGGTGTGCCGATGAATTCTAATTGTCAATTGCCGACTCGGTGCCGTTGGGGAGACTACTCTGCCACCACCCTTGACCCTGATAATCTCAATGCAGCGTTTGGCACCGCTCAATATATGACGGGGGGCAGTCAGTTTAATTGGACGACCCGGATTATGGAACTCAGAAATCCGTAATTCATCCGATTGAACCCCTGCTCAACGAAATGCCCCGCAACTTTGCGGGGCATTAGCATAGTTAGAGATAGATAAAGCGCAAATCTTAGAGCGCATTACCCCGTGGCAACACTTCTTCAGGGAAGATGAAGTGTTCATGGGGTTGGTCTTGTGGGGCCATCCAGGACCGCAGACCTTCGTTCAACAGTTGGTTCTTGGTGTAGAACGTCTCAAATTCAGGATCTTCCGAAGCCCGAATTTCTTGGCTGATGAAGTCATAGGCCCGCAGGTTCAGGGCAATGCCCACAATTCCAATCGAGGCCATCCATAACCCCGTCACCGGCACAAACAGCATGAAGAAGTGCAACCACCGTTTGTTGGAAAACGCAATGCCGAAAATCTGGGACCAGAATCGGTTGGCGGTCACCATGGAGTAGGTTTCTTCGGCTTGGGTCGGCGTAAAGGCCCGAAACGTGTTGGAGGCATCCCCATCTTCAAACAGGGTGTTCTCCACCGTCGCACCGTGGATGGCACAGAGCAAGGCACCGCCTAAAATCCCGGCAACCCCCATCATGTGGAACGGGTTCAGGGTAAAGTTGTGGAACCCTTGAATGAACAAGATAAATCGGAAGATCCCGGCGACCCCAAAGCTGGGGGCAAAGAACCAGCCCGATTGACCCAAGGGATACATCAAAAACACCGACACAAACACGGCAATCGGTCCACTGAAGGCGATCGCATTGTAGGGTCGTAGGCCCACCAGCCGGGCCACTTCAAATTGACGCAGCATAAACCCAATGAGACCGAAAGCGCCGTGGAAGGCCACAAAGGTCCACAGTCCACCGAGTTGACACCAACGGGTGAAGTTGCCTTGGGCTTCGGGACCCCAGAGCAGCAAAAGGGAATGGCCCATGCTGTTGGCGGGGGTGGAAACGGCGACGGTTAAAAAGTTAGCCCCTTCCAGATAGGAACTGGCGAGGCCGTGAGTATACCAGGAGGTAACAAAGGTGGTCCCGGTTAGCCAGCCGCCCAGTGCCAGGAAGGCGCAGGGAAACAGCAATAAACCGGACCAGCCAATGAAGACGAAGCGATCGCGTTTGAGCCAGTCGTCGAGGATATCGAACCACCCTCGTTCGGCCTGGACGCGCCCCATTGCTATGGTCAT
>JBAVRC010000543.1:0-8218 GCA_049694615.1 Thermosynechococcaceae cyanobacterium
CCCAATCAACTTAATTGATAGGAGCGTTTTTGCTATGAAGAGTTTTCCATCCATCCCCACCTCCAAATGGTTTACTGGAAATCGGACCCGAATCGTGTTGGGATTAGCCAGCAGCGTTTTAGGATTGGGCGTGCTCTTTTTCTTTCAGTCCCAGACGCTATTTGCCTCTGACCACGATGACGGCGAAGTCGATACCAAAGGCCGCAACGTTAACTTAACCGACCTGTATGTCTTTCGTGAACAAGATCAAAACCCGGATGTCAAATCAGATGATCTGGTTTTGGTGATGAACACCAACCCACGTTCAGTCGCCCGTCAACAATATTTCTTTAGTTCCAATGCCCAGTACGATTTCAAAATCACGCGGGTTTCTGATAAGGACTCAAGACCAACCGGGCTAGAAGATATCACATTACGGTTTGCCTTTAAGCCACCCGTTGGCGGGCAACAGTCCTTTAACTTTACTGCCATTCGCAATGGGAACTCGAAGACCGTGGGTGGCATGAAAACCACCCCCCTCAATGCACCGCCTACGATTCATACCGCAACCATTGGCGGTCAGACCCTACAGGTGTTTGCCGGCTTGCGGGAAGATCCCTTTTTCTTCGACGTGGAACAGTTTTTCCGGGTGCGGGCTGGGGCTTTAGGCATTGGCCCAGCAGTCGGATTTCGCCCAGCCAATAATGCATTAGATTTTGCGAAAGGCTACAACGTCAACACCATTGTCGTGCGAGTTCCCCGCGCCTTTTTACAAAGCAAAAGCGGGGAAACCACCTTCGATGTCTGGGAAACCATTGCCGTGAATGATGGGTCCGGCCAATTTAAACAGGTTGAGCGCTTAGGCCGCCCCGGTGTCAACGAAGGACTGATTGTCAAAAATAACCTGCTCAATATCTTCAACTCGGTACCACCCTCTGTGGATTTAACGCCTGCTGCAGCCCCTGTCCGTGCTGAAGCGAAGAAGACGTTGTTGGCCTTGGGCAATGATAGTGCCCGTGCCGATGCCTTACTAACAGCCTTTTTGCCGGATGTTATGCGGATTGACACCACCCAGCCCAGTGGGTACCTCAATGCCACCAATGCTTTAGGCGCACCAATTACTGGCCGCAAGCTTCTCGACGATGTGATCGACAATACGCTGACGGTCCTGACCAATGGAGCCATTACCAAAGACAACGTGTCCTATGCCGGACCAGGCGGCAATCCAGCCCAAGGTCATAACCCATTGGTGAAACGATTCCCCTATTTAGCCAAAGCAAATTAACCGATCCTGGGGGTTTGGCCACGATTGCAGTCAAACCCCCAGTCTATTGGCAAGCGTGAGTAGAGAATCATGACACAACATCTTCTTCATTTGCGATCGCATCGCACCGCTTGGTTCCTGGGATCCGGGTTACTCCTAGCCGCAGCGATCTGGAGTCTTTGGCAATGGGGTCCATGGACCGGACCCCGGAATGCCTATCGCTACCCCTTTGAGCGATCGGAACGGGGCCAAATCACCCAAGATCTCAACCGCGAAATGGCGTTTTATCGCGATCGCCTGCAACATGACCCAGACGGCGGACTCAACCGAGCTTCACTGGCCCAAACCTATCTCAAAATGGCACGGGCAACGGGGGAAACCAGTTGGTATCTTTTAGCAGAACAAACCGCCCAAGACAGTTTAGCCAAACTATCCTTTGACAATGACGGCGCATTGCTGGCCCTCGCGCGAGTCAATTTAGCCAAACACGACTTCAACGCGGCCATTCGGATGGCAAAGCAGGTTCAGGATACAGATAGCGCACTGCCCACTTTGGCGGCGGCCTACTTAGCCACGGGCAATGTGACAGCAGCACGTCAAGCGGTGGATACCCTGGCGGCTCAAACCCCGAACCTCGGCGCGCTCACCCTGCGTGGACTGGTTCAACTGGCCCAAGGGCAAGATGGGGCAGCGATCGCCGATTTCCAGCGGGCTATTGCCCTAGAAGAAGCCGGAGAAACGGGCGGTTCAGTCTATACCCGCACCCTGTTGGGCCGACTGTACTTCAAGCGGGGGCAACTGCAACAGGCCGAGCAACTCTACCGCGAATCCTTGCGGGTTTTGCCGGACTACGCACCTGCTCGGTTAAATTTGGCCGAGTTGGAGGTTCGGCAGGGCCAGTATGATGCAGCCGACCAAACCTACAACCAATTTCTGTTTACGGCCCGTAAAACCCCAACGGTCTATGACCATGTGGCCCTGCGGGGCATTATCCGGGTCAAGACCTTACAGGGAAAAGTCCAAGAGGCTGAACAATGGCGCGATCGCGCCGAACGTCGGTTGCGCCAAGATATGGCAACCTTTGGCCATCAGCGCGAACTAGCGCAATTATTACTGGAGCGAGGCCAACCCCAGGATTTACGAGAAGCTCTAACCCTCATAGAAGCTGAAGCACAGGTGCGACGGGACTCAGAAACCTTTAGCACCTTGGCAAAGGTGTTGGCCAAACTAGGGCGTTGGTCCGACGCGCGCCAAGCCATGGCGTTGGCCTTGGTGCCTGGAATTCGCGATGCCGGGTTATTCCGGCAAATGGCACAGATTGAAGCCCAACTAGACCATGCAACCCTGTCCCAAGACTGGATGCAACGGGCCAAGCAAATCGATCCTGCCTTTGACCAGCGGGCTGAAAATGCCCAGGGACTAGGCGTGGGGCTATTGGGCCTCAACTAACCGTTTTGTTCACCTTCTACATCACCTCGGATGAAGCCCATGCAACGCATACCACGTCGATGGAAATTGGGTTTGCTCACTTGCCTAGGAGCCATGCTGGTTTGGTTGGGAGCCATCACACCCTCCACCGCTCATTGGGCTGATTTAGCGGTAGCCGATATCACCGTAGGGCAGACCCAAACGGATATGACCCTGACCTTACCCACGGGGTTGGTCGCTTTTGCGGATCGCGATGGCAATGGTCAGCTGTCGGCCCCGGAAATTGGGCAGAGTCAGACACAACTGCAAACCTATGTGGGCGATCGCGTCCAAATCAGGACGGCTGGCGGCCAACTGGGCGTATTGACCTTAGAGTCTGCTCCCACCGCTGCATTGCCTGTCCGAGTTCAAGGCGCACCGGGACAACATAGCACCCTGCGCCTGCACTATCGTTGGCCGCAGCCCGTGGCCGATTTAACGATGTCTTATCGGCTGTTTCTCCCTGGTGTGAATAGCGCCCAATGTTTAGCCACCATTTTTGCAGATGGCCAAACCCGCACCGTTGTCTTTACCCCAGAGCAACCGGAGATCGCCTTCATATCAACCCCGATGGTACAGCAGGCGATCGGATTTATCGGTCTCGGCATTCAACATATTTGGACGGGCTATGACCATATCCTGTTCTTACTGAGTTTGCTGATGTTGGGGGGTGGGTTGCCGTCTCTCCTGAAGGTGGTGACGGCCTTTACGGTGTCCCATTCCATTACCCTGTCTTTAGCCGTGTTAGGGGCCGTGAGCTTGCCAGGACGGCTGGTGGAGAGTGCGATCGCCCTCACCATTGTTTACGTGGCTGCCGAAAATTTTTGGCGCAAAACCACCAAAGGCCGTTGGCTCCTGACCTTTGCCTTCGGCCTGATCCACGGTTTTGGGTTTGCGTCCATTTTGCGAGAAATGGCTATTCCGCGCGATCAATTGGCCTTGGCCTTGGGCAGTTTTAACCTGGGTGTTGAACTGGGACAAGTGGCGGTGGTGGGGTTGATGTTTATGGGTCTGCAACGGTTGCGCCCTCTAACCGAGAGAAAACTGTTCCGCAATTGGGTCTCAGCCAGCATTGTGGTGATGGGCTTGATTTGGTTTACAGAGCGGACCTTTGGAGCATCCTAAAACGCTTTACATGCCAAAAGCGTCGTACACCAACAGGTATACGACGCTTTTCAAGCGGGAAAAATAAATGCGGATGGCGAGACTCGAACTCGCAAGGCGTTAGCCACACGCCCCTCAAGCGTGCGTGTCTACCGATTCCACCACATCCGCAAGATTTAAGCCCATCTAGTATAGCAGTTTCTCTAGGCGTGGTAAAAGGGGAATTCTCACGATTCAGGTGGTTCCAGCCGATGCCGCCCGTGCGATCGCGATACAATCGAACCACAACCGAACTGAAAGGTCAGAAAAACGCTGTGGTGGCGAAACCAGAATGGCTACGAGTCAAAGCCCCTCAATGGGAACGGGTGGGCAATGTCAAAGAAATTTTGCGGGATCTACAGCTCAACACTGTTTGCGAAGAAGCCTCCTGTCCCAATATTGGCGAATGTTTTAACCACGGCACCGCGACGTTTCTGATTATGGGTCCGGCCTGTACCCGTGCCTGCCCTTACTGCGATATCGACTTCGAGAAAAAGCCTCAAGCCTTAGACCCCACCGAGCCGCTGCGTTTGGCTGAGGCGGTGCGGCGGATGCATCTCAACCATGTGGTGATTACATCAGTGAATCGCGATGATTTACCCGATGGCGGCGCCGACCAGTTTGTGCAGTGCATCCGCCAGATCCGTCAGGTGTCGCCTCAAACCACCCTGGAAGTGTTAATTCCCGACCTGTGCGGCAATTGGGAGGCCCTCGCCCAGATTTTAGAAGCGGGTCCCCATGTCCTCAACCACAATACGGAGACGGTTCCCCGACTCTATCGGCGGGTGCGACCGCAGGGCAACTACCAACGCACCCTGGACTTGTTGCGGCGATCGCGCACCTTAGCCCCCTGGGTGTATACCAAGTCGGGCCTTATGGCCGGATTAGGCGAAACACCGGAAGAAGTGCAGCAGGTCATGGCCGATCTGCGGCAAGTGGATTGCGATATTCTCACCCTCGGTCAATATTTGCAGCCCAGCGCTAAGCACTTACCCGTGCAGGACTTTATTCGACCAGAACAATTTGCGGCATGGCAAACGGTTGGCGAAACCCTGGGATTTCTGCAAGTGGTGGCATCCCCCTTAACCCGTAGCTCCTACCATGCCGAAGAAGTGCGTCGGCTGATGACCACCTATCCGCGTCCACATCCGTACCCTGCGGTTGCTCCCCATTCCGCCAGCGCTAATCTGGGCTAGGACTTAATTCCATGACCGTATCTTCTCCTCCCGTTGGCTATTCTCGCTTTCGTCGATTAGTCGGCTACCTTCGCCCCCACAGGGGCAAGGTGGGCTTAGGGGTCGTCGCCTTGCTAGCGGTCAATGGCGTGGGCACCTATTTGCCGCTGCTCATTAGTCATGCGATTGATGAGTTGCAAGCGTCCTTTGAACTACCGCAATTGATCCAAGAAGTAGCCCTAGTGGGCGGGTTGGCCTCCCTGATGTGGGTCATCCGCATGGCCTCTCGCACTTGGTTGTTTGGGGTGGGTCGCCAAGTGGAGTTCGACCTCAAACAACAGATTTTTGACCATGTGCTGCGCCTCGAACCGGCTTACTTTGCCACCCATACGGCTGGGGATATCATTAACCGTGCTACCAGCGATGTGGATAATATTCGGCGGCTGGTGGGGTTTGCCCTGTTGAGTTTTATCAATACGTTGTTTGCCTACGGGCTGACCTTGCCCGTCATGTTTTCCATTGATTTGAATCTGAGCTTAGCGGCGATCGCCGTCTACCCCTTCATCCTGTTGCTGGTGAGGGCCTTTAGCGAGCGTCTGCGGGCACAACAGTTGGCGGTACAGCAAGCCCTGTCTCAGCTCAGCGATCTCATTCAAGAAGACATGAGCGGCATTGCCCTGATTAAAATTTACGCCCAGGAATCCAACGAACAGCAAGAATTTCAACACCTCAACCAAAACCTATTAAATGCCAACCTCAAACTGGCTAAAACCCGCAATACCCTGTTTCCCATTTTGGGTGGATTGGCTAGTCTGAGCTTGTTGGTGCTGCTCTGGTTCGGGAGTCGAGCGATCGCCTCTGGGACCATTACCGTGGGGGATTTTGTCGCGCTGATTCTCTATGTAGAACGGCTGATTTTTCCCACAGCTTTGTTGGGATTTACGATTACGGCCTACCAGCGGGGTGAGGTGAGTATTGACCGCGTGGAAGCCATTTTGACGGTCCAGCCTGCGATTGCGTCTTCCCCTGAGGCGATCGCCTTACCCCTACCGGAAGTGAAGGGACATCTGCAAGCCCGTCATCTGACCTTTACTTACCCCGGCACCACGGAATCGGCGCTCCAGGATGTGTCCTTTGACGTAGAACCGGGCCAAACCGTTGCGATCGTCGGTCCGGTGCGATCAGGCAAGTCAACCCTGGCCAACGCGCTCCCCCGTCTACTGAATATTCAACCTGGACAATTATTTCTGGATGGATACGACATCACGGAACTCCGGCTGCGGGATTTAAGAGCGGCGATCGCCTATGTACCCCAAGACAGTTTTTTGTTTAGCACCACCCTGAAAAACAACATTCGCTACGGCACCCCCAACGCCGACCAGATGGAGGTGGAATATGCTGCGAAGCAGGCCCAGATGCACGGCGAAATCCTCAACTTTCCCCAAACCTATGAAACGCTGGTGGGTGAACGGGGGATTACGTTGTCTGGTGGACAACGCCAAAGAACGGCTCTGGCACGGGCGTTGGTGGCTGACGCGCCTGTTTTAATTTTGGACGATGCCCTGGCCAGTGTGGACAATCAAACGGCAACGGAAATTTTGGACAATCTGACCGCAGGAACACAGCGGAAAACAGTGCTTTTTATCTCCCACCAGCTTTCGGCGGCGGCGACTGCCGACCGTATTCTGGTCATGGATCGCGGTCAGATTGTCGATTCGGGTACCCATAGTACGCTCATTGCCCGACCGGGTTTATATCAGACGCTGTGGGACCAATATCAGTTAGAGCGTAAGTTGCAAGTGGAGTTGCCATAAGCCCCCCATGTCTTATAAAGACTTTACCCTACCGCAAGTCGCGATGGGACTGATGCCAGTGATGGGCAATGTCAATGCGACGGCAGAGCCAAACCCGTTCGTGTTGCTGCACATAGTCCAAAAAACGCGCCAATGCAGCAGCCCGACCCGGCCTGCCCGCCAACCGACAATGGAGACCCACACTCATCATTTTGGGAGCCGTTTCGCCCTCGGCATAAAGTACATCGAAGGCATCGCGCAAGTAAGCAAAAAATTGATCGCCCGAATTAAACCCTTGGGCCGTGGCAAACCGCATATCGTTGTTGTCGAGGGTGTAGGGAATGATCAGATGGGGCTTGCCATACTCATAATTCCAGTAGGGAAGATCATCGGCATAACTGTCGGCATCGTAGAGAAAACCGCCTTCTTCCACCACCAACTTGCGCGTATGACAACTGGTGCGTCCGGTATACCAGCCCAGGGGACGACTTCCAACAACCTGGGTGTGTAGGGCGATCGCCTGTTGCAAATGCACCCGTTCTTGGTCTGCCGTAAAATCCTTGTAGTCGATCCAGCGATAGCCGTGGCTGGCAATTTCCCAGTCCGCTTCTAGCATGGCCGATACCGCCTCTGGGTTACGGCTGAGCGCTAGGGCCACTCCATAGACCGTCACCGGAATCTTTCGTGCTGTAAATAGGCGGTAGAGCCGCCAGAAGCCCGCGCGACTGCCATATTCATAAAGGGATTCCATATTCATGTGCCGTGCGCCAACAAACGGCACCGCACCGACAATCTCGGAGAGAAAGGTTTCAGACGCCGCATCCCCATGGAGGATACAATTCTCGCTGCCCTCTTCATAGTTGATCACAAGCTGGACTGCGAGACGGGCTTGCTGGGGCCACTGCGGATCAGGGGTGTGTTGGCCATAACCCCGCATATCTCTCGGATAGTCTGCTCCCATTGCCAAGCCTCTCAAACCATTATTCCAAACCCTTCACCTGGATCGCACCATAGACATTTTCATTGTCCGTGGGCAAATGGGCGTTATGGGACGCCGTATTATCCCGAAAGATGGGTAGGGTCCCCCAGGCAACCACTTGGGGTGCTTTGCGAACACCCGCTGCCGTTTGGTGGGCTGGTGTCACCATGAAAATGGCTCCACCTTTCCCTTGTCCGGGATGAGCCCCTGTCCCGGCGATCGCCGCATTATGGTCAAACGTGACATTGCGGAGGGTGAGCTGACCGGATCGAATGAAAATGCCGCCCCCGAAGCCGCCGCCGCCGCCGCCCAAACCCATCTCGCCATTGCCGCCGCCAAACCCACCCTGGCCAACCTTGCCGGGTTGACCCGCCGAGCCTGTGCCCCCCGGACCACCCATCCCGCCCGCGCCGCCGCC
>JBAVRC010000544.1:0-3809 GCA_049694615.1 Thermosynechococcaceae cyanobacterium
CCAATCTTTCTGAGTTTGGTTTGCATTGGGACTCCTGAAGAAGAAGAATGGTACTTAAATTATCTGTTATAATATTTATTATAACAGATAATTTAAGTACCATTCTTCTTCTTCAGGAGTCCCAATGCAAACCAAACTCAGAAAGATTGGCAGTTCCTTAGGCACTACTTTACCCAAGGATGTCCTAGACCAACTCGGTCTTAGGGAAGGTGATATCCTCAACATCACTGTGACTTCAGAAGGTATTTCTCTCTCACCCTTTGACCCTGACTTTGAAATCTTTCTCGCTGCTGCCGAAGAAACAACTGCTGAATATCGTGATGCTTTGAAGGCAATGGCTTAATGAATGAACCCAAGTGGGTCAGACAGGACGCTGTTTTAGTGGTTCATGACCGACAAATTAAGCTTTTCGGCGGTCAATATGGTCTTCGAGATGCTGGTTTACTGAACTCGGCTCTTGCTCGTCCTAAAAATTTCTTCTTCTATGAAAATGCTGACATCACACATTTAGCTGCTGCTTACGGCTTCGGCATTTGTCAAAATCACCCGTTCATTGATGGCAATAAAAGAACTGCTTTCGTTGTAGCCGTTGCTTTCCTTAAAACCAACGGCTATAGATTCCAGGCTCCTCAAGCTGAGGTCATTCACACAATGGAAAATTTAGCTCACGGAATCCTTTCAGAAGAAGACTTTATCTACTGGATTAGGAATTACTCTTCTCCGCTCTCCAAACGATAATACGTGCTTATGGGGCGTATTATCGCTTCATTTTGGAGGATGCATGGCCTATCGCCTTGGACGATCTCTCGATCTGTTTTAGTGATCGCACCAAACCACGCCCTGATCCTACCCCGACACTGCGGCCTCTACTCACACGCCCCATCCGTGATCGCCTTGCCCCATCACATTGAGCAGCGCAACTGCATCGGACCCCCCTTCAGTCGGCAACAGCGCGATCGCCTTCCGCCAGCAACTCCAGTGCAGCTTGTGCCCGCTCCAGCCGATGCGATCGCGCCAAGCCCTCACCACACGATCACATCGGCCCAAACCAACCGGGAAGGGGGATGGCGATCACCCCACCCCAGCCCAGAATCCCAACCCCAGCAACCCCAATCTCAGGCGATCTCAGGTGATCGCTACAGGTTGGGAGGCCAAGATCCAGCGAATCGTCGGCAAATTTGAATTCCGGAAACTCTGGCGGGATTTCAGGGCAAGGCCGATCAAAAACGTGCCTCGGTTTCATGATGCTCTAGCACTCCGAGTGTCAGTTACGGTAATACGAATACCACCGTGCCCTGATCGATAATCACACCTCTACGATTGGTGAACTGAATCGATCCGGCGTAGCTGCCATCGGATTGCAGGGTGAGAGTGGCGCGACCAGCTTCGGGGCCGGTGGAGTCGTTGCCGTAGTACCAAGTCATGCCGGTGATACCACGGCTGGATGCGACCACGCCCCAGTAGCGGACACCATCCACCCGAACCCACCCGCCGCTTCCGACCCGTGGGAAAATGCGTGTGGGCGTATAGATGATGATGCCGGACTTCGTGGGCGTCTTGTACGTACCGTTCCATGTCGAAAACCTTTGCGCCTGAATCTCGCCTGACATGGGTCTCTTCCGCACGAGGGTTCCCACGACGGTCTGTTTGGCGTCATTGCGGCTAACGATGCCTGTGTAAGGGAAGGTTCGCGCCCTGAGGGCAAGTACGGGGGGGGCTTGACGGACACTAACGTCATTGGCAGCCATAGCCCAGAGAGGCGTTAGGGTAGCGATCGCCGCACTCAATAGTGCAAGACGGCAGAGTAAAGGTACGCGTTTCATGAGGGGTCTCTCTTCATCGGAACACTGCGACTAATAACCTAAACTTAGTTGGCAAAAGTAAGGAACTGGGGAAGGGTTTAGATGTCCCGCTTCATCAACGGGAAGTGACTGACTGACGTACTCGAAAGGCTTATGGAGTAACAGTGCCATCCGAGGAAAAGTCTGCGCTGATAGAAAACAGCCTTCAAAGACAGACAGCCACCATGAGCCAACCCACTCCCATTTTCAAGGGGCTACTCAGGCTGATAAGGGCGAGGCTTGGATTGAATGGTCGAAACGCACTCTTGGAGATCGCATCGGGGAGCCAGGGCAACCCAAACCGCAACAGGGCGCGGACGCGGCGGTGACCCCATTCCATCTCAGTATCTCATCCCCAACATTCCCAATCCCAGATTGTTGAACCCCTGGCGACTGACCCCCAAAAGTCCGAATCCCAGGAAACCCACTCTCAGCCGATCGCCCCCAACATCCACTCTCAACCCCGTCGTGGACGGATCTTCGCCATCAAGGACTCAGCCGCATTCCGCGATCGCTCCAGCAAACGCCCCACCGACACCGTTGGACAACTGTGCCTGTGCTGCGCGATCGCCTTCCGCCCGCAAACCCAGTGCCGATTATGCCCGCTCTACCCAATGCGATCACCCCCATCTCGCGCCGTGCGATCGCATCGACGCTACCAGACCAGGGAAGAGGGATGGCGATCACTCAACCCCTGCCAATTCCAGAATCTCAACCCCAGGAATCCCAACTCCACGGCACCTCGATTAATTCAGTCTTGTTGAGAATATGGTCGTCTTATTGACAATGAACGACGAGAGAACAAGTGTTGCAGAGGGGCCGATTCTATTTTTCGAGGTGCCCTCCAGATAGTTGAACCATAGGCGACCGAACCACAGGCGATCACTTAAGACCCAATCGGCATTGGGTGCGGCTCTTTTAAGACGACGAGATTAAGCAAGCATTAGAATCTCAGGGTTGAGCAACTTATCGGCATGATTGCGAGAAAATTCCTTGAGTTTGTGGAAATTCCAGTATTCATCAAAGTCACCACTGGATCTGAGGGCACGAATGCGGAGAACAGCCTCAGCGCTTTCAAGTCGCCATCTTGCCCCGGTCATATCCATGCGGTCTTTGACCAGATGCCGACAAGCCCCCTCAATAACGCCTGAAGCAATGGGATACCCTTTACTCAAGAACTGGTCATACTGAAGATGCTTTCGGTATTTGAGCAAGTAATCGGCACACTTATCTGCATTCTCTCGTGTGGACTCGGATAACTTTTGCAGCGTAGCACTGCGACGAATCCCTGCTGCGACATCGCTGACCTTTCCTTGGAGCAAGCGTAAGGCTCTTTCCATCACCCAGGGTTCAGCGGCTTTATCCCCTGGGGGAAAAAAGCAGTGAGCGGCTTTCCATAGGTACTCGAGGACATGAATAAAATCCAAGACAATGGTGAGAGAAACCTTGTTTTTCTGAGCAGCAGCCTTCATTGCTTCGAGCTGCTGAAGGCTGCCATCGACCAGAACAACCCATTCTCGTTGGTGTTGGGGGTCGCGGCGATTTGCTTCTTCAAAGGCAGAATGAATTACCTCCTTGGAATCATCCCTAAGGAGTCTCGAAAAAATAACTTGAACAGTTTAAGCCCTTGTCCTGGGACGGATATGATAATTCCAGTCGCCATGAAACGGATCTTTCTCCAGTGCGATGGCATTAAATTCCACATCACTGACTTTGATACCAGTCTTGTACTGATGCTTATCAAGTTTCGCTTGAATGGCCAGTCCCTGCTGGGTTGTAGCATGACTAATCAGTTTGATAATGGGTGCGGCTCTTTTGAGGTAACGATATATTACGAAAATACAGGGATTTCGGTAAATAATCTTGTCTAGGAGGGGTATCCGAGTGACATGTATATATTTTTTAGGAGATAAGTGAGGGAGAAGACCGAATTCAAGGAATCGCCATGAACCCTCCCTCGTTGAGTGC
>JBAVRC010000545.1:0-5796 GCA_049694615.1 Thermosynechococcaceae cyanobacterium
AAGAAAGATAAAAAACACTAAACAACGTATCAGCATCTTAGCTTTTTAACATTCTAAGGCGTGGTAGTGGTTACCACATTTTCAGAATGTGTCGATCTCATGGATTAATACAGACAAGGGTTAATGCAATGGACCTTTAGTCGACAAATCCAGCAGATGGATTAAGTTATGAATTCATTACATATCAGAGGATTGAGCCGTTTACATTGCGATCTTGATCCGTCTTGATCGCAAGAATCTTAAGAAAATCTAAAGCTTTATATGTACTTACGGCGATCCGTACCTTTGTGGGTTGCACTTTAATCAAAAATAATTCATCTGCAAGGATCCCATCCCTAATGAGGATGAGCTGAATTTGAATCCAGGATGAGCACCGTGAAGGGTGGATAAGTATGGCATTATGATTGGGACTTCGCGGCGAAAGCCGTTGGTTTCGCTTTTCTCCGCTGTTTCTGCGGAGGGTAAAGTTTCTGAACGTCCCATGAGGTTTCTATGATTGTTGAGGGTATTGGTATTGGTCTGGGGTTAGCAATTGTATTGGGTTGGGTTGCCTTAGAACGTCCCTATCGCGATCGCCTAGGCAATACCCTCCAAGTGTCCACCGGGCAATGGCAGTTCGACTTCAATCAACCGCATCGTTACAGTATTCGCGGGGAGTTTGTGCTGCGTAATCCGTTGGGACATTTAGAAGTCATGGTTCCTGAGTTGTCGGCTGAGGTCACCCTTCTGTCGAAGGAAAGCCTAGATGGCATTCAAAAGACGGTGCGGATTACGCCCCATCATCCGGATGCCGAAACACGACGGGACGGGTATTGGTTTGCCTATATTGTCAAAAAGCGGCAACAAACCTCCGTTGCCATCGATATTGAAATTAAAGGGACCGATCTGTCGGCCCTCCGAGTGGCTTGGGTCCAAATTCGCTACATTGCCTACGGTCCTCGCGGTCGACTGCCCCGCGTCCACCATGAAGTGTTGCCCTTGTCTTACCCCGATGCCGCGCAACCGTTACGTTGGCGCTCAGCCGAGAGCGCGGAGGTGTTGCCGGTTCCGACCCACCTGTTGACCCAACTCGATTCCTGCGTCGATATTGTCCGCCGCTATGTTTTGCCCCAATCCAAACCAGGAGACATTATTACCATCGGCGAAACCCCTGTGGCCATTATGCAAGGTCGTTACCGCCATCCTGCTGAGATCCAGCCCGGTTGGTTGGCCCAACGCCTGTGCTATTTCTTTTTGCCCACCTCCAGCTTAGCCACTGCCTGCGGCCTACAATCTTTAGTGGATATTGTCGGCCCTTGGCGGGTCTTTTTTGCCTTTGTTGGGGGATCGATTTTAAAGATCATCGGAAAACCAGGTGGGTTTTATCAGTTAGCCGGGGAACAAGCCCGTCTGATCGATGATGTGACGGGCACATTGCCCCCCTACGATCAGTTCATCGTACCGGGGCCAGAAAACCCCCAAGGCGTAGTCGATGAAATTAAAGCTCAAACGGGATTATCTGCAGCCATTGTCGATGTCAATGATTTAGGCGCTGTCAAGGTGTTGGCAGCCTCGTCAGGGGTCTCTATCGCCTTGCTCGAAAAAGCGCTGAAGAAAAACCCAGCAGGCAATGCCGATGAACAAACCCCGGTCGTCTTAATTCGGCCTAATGCGTAACGACTACCTGCGAGTGAAACAAGTCGTTACAATATAGATTGAATTTCACTGACCTGCGATCGCCCTTGATCCGTTGCCCGTTATTCTGAGAACCCTATGGCTTCTGTTACGCCCAAAACCGATTCCGTTGTGCGGCCTCTACAGTATCGAGACTGGGAACCTGTGGAGAAGTTATGGGCCAC
Source organism: Thermosynechococcaceae cyanobacterium (assembly GCA_049694615.1). GTDB lineage: Bacteria > Cyanobacteriota > Cyanobacteriia > Thermosynechococcales > Thermosynechococcaceae > JAAURS01. Next base: position 1,839 of record JBAVRC010000545.1, read on the forward strand.
CATTAACGGTTCCGCTGAGCGGTCTTGGTTGTCAGAACCCTTGCCAAACGGTGTGCAGGGCTGGACCGACAAACCCCTGAACAAAGTCCTGAATATCATTGCAGGACAATGGTCGTCCCTAGGTCGGACCTATGTGCTCGAACAAGCCGGACGGATTGTGGGCGCAATCCAAGTTGCCCCCTTTAATCGTGCCCGGAGTACCTGGCGAGTGGAACGGTTGTGTCTGGACCGGGCTGCCTCTGCCTTCGATGCAGGAACCCAGCTACTGCGCTATTGCCTGGAAACCATTTGGGAAGCGCGAACCTGGTTAGTCGAAGTCGAAGTTAACCATGTCGAAACCCTAGGGCTATATCGCCAAAATGGGTTTCAGCCCTTGGCCCAACGGACGCAATGGCAGCTATCTCCAGCCTTACTCGCCCAGTTGGCCGATCAGTCCCCCAGCTTACCGAATCTTTTGCCCATTAATCATGCCGATGCTGCCTTACTCTACCAATTAGACACAGCAGCCATGCCGCCCTTCGTGCGTCAGGTCCTGGATCGGCACGTGGAGGATTTTCAATGGGGTGTTCTCCACGGGTTGTGGTGTAAATTCCAAACCCAGTTAAATCAACAAGAGCAGTTTACAGGGTACGTTTTCGAGCCACAGCGTAAGGCCGCCATTGGCTATTTTGGCATTCGGTTAGACCGCAGCGGAACCGACACGCACTTGGCCCAGATGACGGTGCATCCGGCCTATACCTGGTTGTATCCAGAGTTGTTAGCCCACATGGCCCAATTGGCGCAACAACTCTATCCCGCTGTGCCGATCATTTTAGGTTCGGCGGACTATCAACCGGAGCGCGAAGCCTATCTGCAACAAATCGGAGCCGAGCGTCTGGAACATACCTTAATGCTGTCTCGATCTGTCTGGCATAAGATTCGGGAAAGTAAAGCACTGTCCCTAGAAACCCTGCAACTCACTGAAATGCTGCAAGGGTTACAACCCAACCATACCCCTGAACCAGGACGAATGGGCTTAAATCATTTGCCATTCCAGTCTCAGATCCGGGGCAGCCATACCCAATCAAGGTCTCGAACAGGATCGCCCGATCCAACCCAACGCACTGAACCTCGCCCATCTCGTCTTCATGTCGATAAGCCGGATGCCCATGGTGCTTGCGGATAAAACACGGCTGGCTTACTGGGTGGATGCCTTTGCCAATGAACCGTTTCGGGGCAATGCGGCGGTTGTTGTTCCCCATGCGGATGGGTTAACCAATGCCCAAATGCAGGATATTGCCCGTGAGGTCAATTGTTCGGAAACGGCCTTTGTTCTGCCGCCAACGGTTCCTGATGCCGATTTTCGGCTGCGCTGGTTTACCCCTACCCTGGAGGTCGATCTCTGCGGGCATGCCACGATCGCCACGTTACATGCCCTGTGCCAAGCCCAATTGTTCGCTTTACATCCCGGCACAACTCGGCAGCTATCCCTAGAGACCCGAAGTGGTGTTTTAGGGGTAACGGTGGATTATACCCAGCCTCGCCCTTGGATCTGGTTGACGCTCCCCAGTTGTCGATTTGAAGCGATCGCTCCAGACCTAACGCAACAACTGGTCATTTTGTTGGGGTTGACCTATCCAGACCCATCGGTTTCGGCTGTCCTGGATTCTCACAATCGGGATGTGTTTATTGCCGCTGAGAGTCTCCATCAACTTCAAACCCTGACCCCCTATCTGGAACCCTTGAAGCATTTCGGCCTCAAACAAGGGTGGCGAGGGTTTTGTGTCTACACAAGAGAAACCGTTGAACCGGACAACCATGCCCATTCCCGATTCTTCGCACCCCAATCTGGTATTGATGAAGATCCGGTCACCGGATCCATGAGCGGTCCCTTGGCCCTACTCTTACAACAAGGGAATCCAGCGCAAAATCAGTGGCGATTTGAGCAAGGCGATTGTTTGGGTCGAGCCGGTCGGGTGGCCATCGAACTCCAAGACAACATCCCCAAACTGGGCGGACAAGCCATTACGGTAATGCGGGGGGAGCTTTACCTATGATTTCGGTACTCGGTCTGGATCTGGGCCATAAACGGATTGGCGTGGCTGGATGCGATCGCTTGGGGTTAATGGCCACCGGTCTAACCACCATCTGCCGCACCAGTTTCGAGCGGGATATGCAAGAACTGCGTCAGTGGGTCCAAAATCGGAACGTCACCCTATTGGTCGTCGGATTACCCTACACCCTCAATGGCGAGCTTGGGAAACAAGCCCAACGGACCCAAAAATTAGCCCGACGCATCGGACGCGCCCTTCAGCTTCCCATTGAATATATGGATGAACGGCTCACCTCCGTGGAAGCCGAAGCCCTGCTTCACGCCCAGCACATCAGCCCCTCTCGGCACCGCGAATGCGTCGATCGCATGGCCGCTTGTATTATTTTGCAAGAATGGCTTGAACTGCGACGACAGGGGGGAGTGTCTCGTGAGACAATAAGAATTCGTGAGAACGTGCCATTAACCTCTAAACTAACGGTTAGTTGACGGTATAAGGGCCGAACATAGAGGAATACAGCATGGAATTCGAGGGGCCTACGATTACCCTATCTGATGAAGTAGGACGGTCATTGCTCTGCTACATCGAACTGTCTGTTGAAGTTGATGGGCAGGACTATGCGCTGCTTAATCCTGTTGACTATCCCATCGATATCTTTGCCTGGGTCGAATCAGACACCGCAGAGACGGATGAGGAAGATGAAGAAGTTCTAATGCCCGTCGAAGATGCAGAACTCAACGAAATCTTCGCCACAGCCCAAGCGGTTTTATCTGAACAGAATTTGAAGCTGAAGCGTTCTGCCCTCTCATTGACGGTTGAAGGGGACTTGCCGGAGGTACAGGAAGACGACATTTTAGTCTTAGAAGTTGAAGAGACGAGTCTCGGCAAAGAACAAGAAGAGTATCAATTGCTAGCCACGTTCTTCCATGAAGAGCGAGAATATGCTATCTATACACCGATTGATCCTGTCTTATTTGTGGTTCGTCTTCAGGATGGGGAAAACCCTCATCTTCTTTCTCCCGAAGAATTTCAGGCGATACAACCCAAATTGCAACCCTATTTTGAAGCGCATTTATTCGACGAATTGGAGTAATTCGTTGCCTAACGCATTCCGTAAAAACTGGTGAAGAACAACTCGAAGCAAATTCCTCGTTTTATTCTAGGTGCCTCTGCCCTGACCTTTTGCGTGTGGATGAGTGCTGGACTGGGTTGGCTTTGGTGGGGCAATGTCACCGCTCCCACCCGAACGCAAGCCAACCCCGTTACGGTGCAGGTTCCAGAGGGGGCCACAGCCGAAAGCATTGGCACTCAACTTCAGGATGCTGGGTTAATCCGTTCTCTAGCGGCTTGGAAGGTCTGGACCCGGTGGGCCAGTTTCCGCAACCCACAGGGCAGCTTCCAGACGGGCACCTACGAGCTATCGACCCAATCGTCGTTGGGAGACTTGGCCCAGACCATTTGGACCGGACAGGTGAAGCAGGCAGGCTTTACGATCCCGGAAGGGTGGTCTTTAAAGGAAATGGGGGCATACTTTGAACAACAGGGTTGGTTTACTGCGGATGCATTTCTGAAGGCAACTCACCAGATTCCCCGAGATCGCTTTCCCTGGTTACCCGATACACTCCCCTTTCTGGAGGGTTTTTTGTTCCCAGACACCTATCAAATTCCCATCGATCAGCGATCGCCCGATGCCATTGTTGCCATCATGCTGAAGCGCTTTGAAGACCAAGCCCTGCCGTTATATGAGAAACGGCAAGGGCTTGCCGATTTGACCCTGAACGACTGGGTCACCTTAAGCAGCATTGTAGAAAAAGAAGCGGTTGTGCCGCAGGAACGACCTTTAATTGCGGGGGTATTCTGGAATCGTCTCCGTCAGTCGATTGCCCTCGGTTCAGATCCGACGGTGGAATACGGGTTGGGGATTAAAC
>JBAVRC010000546.1:0-1777 GCA_049694615.1 Thermosynechococcaceae cyanobacterium
ACACAGCATTACCCGCCATCGAGAAATAAAACGGCTGCTTTGTACCCCGTTGCTTCTTCTGCCATTCATAAAACCCATCCGCCGGAATCAGACAGCGACGATACTTAAACGCAGCCCGAAACGATGGTTTTTCCGTCACCGTCTCCGATCGCGCATTGATCAACTTAGCCCCGATCGCAGGATCCTTCGCCCAGGCTGGAATCAACCCCCAACCCATCAAGCGAAACTCTGGCTGAGATGTATTTTTGCCCTGCACAATCACCCCCACAGGCTGCGAAGGGGCAATATTGTACCGAGGCGGAAAATAGGGCACCGTCTCCAGACCGAAAGCCCTGGCCACCGCCTCAGGCGCTTGAGCTAAAGTAAACCGTCCGCACATAGAGCGTTTTTCGGGAATGGAGTACAGGGTTCTAAATCCCCTCCTGGGAGGGGTAGGGGTGGGTTGGATGCGTACGACATGACCCACCCCGCCCTCCGGGCACCCCTCCCAGGAGGGGATTTTTGTGGGCCACTCTGCTGAAAACTGCTCTAGCTCTAGCGTAGCGCGAAGCATTAGGGATTGAGATGATTCCCAACTCGCCCAAAAGTGCAACAACTCGTTCCACATAAAAAACACGGACGGCAATGCTGCCGTCCGTGTTTTTCAGTTTAGTGGAGGAGTGAAATCGATTTAGTAATCGAAGTCGCCCATGCCGCCACCCGGAGCAGCCGGTGCGCCGTCCTTGGGTTCGGGTTTATCGGCAATGATGCACTCGGTGGTTAAGACCATCCCAGCAATAGAGCCTGCATTTTGCAAAGCAGAGCGAGTGACCTTAGCCGGATCGACAATGCCCGCTTGGAACATATCGACATACTCGTTATTGGCCGCGTTGTAGCCCACGTTGAAGTCCTTGGACTTCACATGTTCGGCAATCACCGCACCATTTTGTCCGGCATTTTCCGCAATACGCTTCAGGGGAGCCGTCAAGGACCGGGCCACGATTTGTGCCCCAATGAATTCCTCGCCACTCAGATTGGCTTTGGCCCAGTCTTCAAGCTGTGGGACCAAGTGAGCCAGGGTGGTACCGCCGCCCGGAACGATGCCCTCTTCAACCGCCGCTTTGGTGGCGTTGATGGCATCTTCGAGGCGCAGTTTGCGGTCCTTCATTTCGGTTTCTGTGGCAGCACCCACTTTAATCACTGCCACACCGCCCGCCAACTTAGCCAAACGCTCTTGCAGTTTTTCCTTGTCGTAGGACGAATCGGTTTCGTCCATTTGCCGGCGGATTTGCTCAACCCGAGCCTTGACTTGGGACTCGTTGCCTTCAGCAACGATGGTGGTGGTGTCCTTGGTGATGGTGATGCGACGGGCCTTGCCCAACATCTCTAGCTTGGTGCTATCCAACTTCAGACCCGCGTCTTCGGTGATCAGTTGACCGCCCGTGAGCACCGCAATGTCTTCCAACATGGCTTTTCGGCGATCGCCAAACCCAGGAGCCTTGACAGCGGACACATTCAACACGCCCCGCAGCTTGTTCACCACGAGGGTGGCCAGCGCTTCTTTTTCAATATCTTCGGCAATAATCACCAAGGGACGACCCGCCCGTGCCACTTGTTCGAGCACCGGAACCAAGTCTTGCACCAGGGCAATCTTTTTGTCGGTGATCAGCAACAGGGGCTCGTCCAGGATCGCTTCCATGCGCTCGGTATCCGTGGCGAAGTAAGGGGAGATATACCCCTTATCGAAGCGCATCCCTTCCGTGACCTCCAGTTCGGTGGTCATGGACTTGCCTTCTTC
>JBAVRC010000547.1:0-7152 GCA_049694615.1 Thermosynechococcaceae cyanobacterium
GCCTATAGCGCTTTGGCCTTGACGGGTTGGGGCATGTATCGTACCCGTCGGACCCAATCAGTCCAACCCCTGTGGTGGCGCATTGTCCATGTCCTATTCGGGATTAGTTTGCTGGCCTTAGTGATCGAATTGCTCGCGGTTGGGGTGATTGGCACCTTGGGGCATTATGGCCATTTGGGACATTCCATTCATTGGGTGGCGGGCATTACCGTGGTTGCCATAGCGTTAGGCTCAGCCCTAGTGGCGCTGCAAATTCGCCGAGGGAAACCTTGGGCCAGGATGCTTCATGTGCGCTTAAATTTGCTATTGGGCATCGCGCTACTTTGGGTGCTCGGATCAGGCTGGGTAGTGGTTCAGAAGTATTTGCCCTGAATCTAAGGGATGACCATTGCCCCTCCTCTACCACAGGAAAAACTAACATCTTTTAGGCAAATTGGCCTTGTGTCTCGTACACTTTAAGACAATCTAACTTGACCTGAATGGACCTAAGCCATACATGCAAACGATGGATCAGGATCAACGTAATCGATTTCGTCATCTGCTCATCGTTGACGATACGGAGGGACGGCGAACCATTTCGCTAGAAGCCACCACCTACTCGATTGGTCGCGATGCCACCAATTCCATCGTGTTGCACTCGAAGATGGTGTCGCGTCAACATGCCATTTTGCTGCGGGTAACGGCACCGGAGACCTCGACCTACTTCTTTCGGATTATCGATGGCGATTTGCAAGGCAAACGCAGTACCAATGGTCTCATTATTAATGGGCGACGCTTGTTTTCCCATGACCTGAAGCACGGCGATATGGTGGTCTTTGGCGGCGATGTGAAGGCCAAGTACTATGCCATTTCTAACCTAACGGACTCCGACTTCGATGAGTTTGTGGAAGCCAAGGATTTATCGACCATTCTGTCCAATTCCATTAATCCGTTTCAAACGCTGGTTCCCACCGACGACGACTTCCAAGACATGAGCGAAGCGGCCCTGGTGCGACTGGCTTCGTTTCCCGAGTTAACCCCTAACCCCATCCTAGAGATTGACCTAACAGGTACCGTGACCTATCTCAATCCGGCAGCGGTGATGCAGTTTCCCGATATTACGGATTTGAGTTTGCAACACCCGATGATGGAAGGACTGTTGCCGATGGCCAAGCCCGCCCAACCCGGTCATCGTCGATTTTTTGTGCGGGAAGTTGAAATTGGCGATCATGTGTTCGAGCAGTCGGTTCACTACATTGCCGAAAGCGATTTGATCCGCAGCTATGTGTCTGACATTACCGAGCGCAAACGCGCAGAAGAGCAACTGCGCCACCAAGCCCAACGGGAAGCTATTATCAACCGGATTGTGCAGGCCATGCGCGGCACGATGGTTACTGCAGAGGTGTTGCAAATTACGGTGGGGTTGTTGCTAGAAGCCCTGGATGCTAGTCATTGCATCATTGTGCAAATTAGTGCCGATGGGGAATTGGTGAATCACTATGTAAGCTATACGGCTGTGGGCCGCCACGATTTGATTCAAGGCAATGAACGGTTTTTACGGCTGTGTCAAGAGGCGATGGTTCAGGGCAATCAGGTGGTCCTGACGGAGGACGATAGCCGTCTGGATTTAGAAATTGTGGCCATTGCGCAGCAGTGTCAGGTTTCGTCGGTCCTGATGACGCCGTTAATTTATCTGCAAAATTATTTGGGGAGTATCAGCCTATTTCAAAAACGAAATCCCACCCATCCTGCCCTGCGGGAGTGGAATATCGATGAGCGGGGTTTGGTGAAAACCATTGCCGATCAATGTGCGATCGCCATTCATCAGGCCCAGCTTTACCAAAAAGTACAAGACCTCAATGCCGATCTGGAACGCCAAGTGCAAGAGCGCACCGCCCAGCTCCAGCAAAAAATGCAAGAGTTGGAGCGCCTGAATAATCTCAAAGACGACTTTTTGAGTACCGTTTCCCATGAGTTGCGGACGCCCATGTCGAATATCAAAATGGCGATCCACATGCTCAACCAATTCCCGTTGGAACAAAGGCAGAAGCGTTACATCGATATTTTGGCAGCAGAATGCGATCGCGAAACCGAACTCATCAATGACCTATTGGACTTACAAAGGCTGGAAGCTGGCGTCAATCCGGTGGGGGTCGAAGATGTACAACTTCAGGATTGGTTGCCGAAAGTCCTCGAACCTTTCCAATCCCGTTCCACCGAGCGAGAGCAACGGTTTACCGTGGAATGCGATCCGCAACTGCCACCGATCAAATCCGATCGCACTTGTCTGGAGCGCATTTTGGCGGAACTGCTCAATAATGCCTGCAAATATACCCCCCAAGGGGGTCAGGTGTCGTTAATCATCCACCACACCCCGGAACCCCAGTCTATGGTGCATATTCAGGTCGCCAATGAATCTGTCATTCCAGAACATGAACTTCCTCGTATTTTCGATAAGTTTTATCGTGTTCCCAACGCCGACCCTTGGAAACAAGGTGGAACTGGATTAGGGCTGGCGCTGGTGAAACGCTTAGTCGAACAACTTCAGGGCAATATTGCCGTTCAAAGTGCCCAGGGTCTCACCACCTTTACGGTGAACTTGCCCTTGTGTCCCACGTTTACGACGGGCTTTCAGCCCATGTCCTAGAGACCGTTTGGAAGACGCGCAACAGCGTATGATGGGTCAGGCAGACTTCATGCCCATACGCCGCGCTTGAGACTGTTGAGACAATATTCGAGACTATGGCACTACAACTGCGGATTTTTGTCCCACCCCATCCCCTCGTCAAACATTGGCTGGCGATCGCCCGCGATCAGAATACGCCGGGGGTGATGTTTCGCACCGCCTTGAAAGAGCTGGGCTATTGGTTAACCTACGAGGCCATGCGGGCCGACTGGATTCCGACAGAAGACGTCATGGTCGAAACCCCCTTAGGGCCAACACCAGCGACCCTCGTGTCCCCCTTGACGCCGCTGGCCATTGTGCCTATTTTGCGGGCGGGGTTAGCCCTGTATGACGGCGCACAAGCCGTTATGCCCCGTGCCTCCACCTATCACCTGGGTCTGGCCCGTAATGAAGAAACCCTGGAACCGTCTTGTTATTTGAACAAGTTGCCGGAGACGCTGGATCAGCAGACCCGGATTCTCATCTGTGAACCCATGTTGGCAACGGGCGGATCCCTCATGATGGCCTTGGACGAATTGACCCGCCGTCAAGCCGACCCGGCCCTGATTCGCGTTATTTCGGTGGTCGCAGCGCCCCCGGCCCTCAAAAAATTGGCAGAAGCCTACCCAGCGCTCCAAATTTACGCAGCGGGGATTGATGAATCTTTGAATGAACACGGATTCATTGTGCCGGGACTAGGGGATGCTGGCGATCGCGCTTTTGAAACCTAATCTGGCGCGATTGGGGATAAATGGGCCGTTGCGATCGCTACTTCGAGTTTTTGGGCGATCGCAGTTACCCAGGCTTCATCTTGTTGGGTATAACTGCGGGGCGCATTGGCCCCTAATACCATAACGCCCGATGGGCCAATGGGTTGGCAAATCAGACCTTGGACATTTTCAGGCAAGTAGTTAAATTCTGTGCGTCCCGGATAGAGGGCAAGGGCCACCAAGTAGATGGGCTTCCCCGTCGTCAACGCCCGCTGCACGATGGGACCGGGATGAATTATTTTTTCGGGGCCTAAGACCCCCCGACGCAAATAGGTCTGACCGTTGACCCAAATCGCAATGGACTGAGTTGGCGTGTTGGTCAGCAGACTATGGGAGGCCCAAGCCAATTCTGTTTGTAAGAGATCCGGTAGGGTTGCATCTAACTCAAACCCTTCGGTGCCGATTAAGGTCACAGCCTCGGGCGATCGTGCTTGGATGCGCTGCCAGAGCAACCCGGTCAAGATCAACAGCGCACTCAGCAGAATCCCCAAGGCATCGGAGCGCGACTGGGAATTGGTGAGGGCTGGGGTGGCCAAGCGGTTGAGCAACAATAAGGTGCCTCCCAATATCCCCACTACCAAGGGGAGAAGCCGCAGGATTCGATTAGGATCGGACTTTAGCATCAATACGGTTCAGATGCGACGCATTTGCAGAATGGACAAATAAACACTCATAACATAACGATGTAGCGTTCGATTGGCCTTCAAGAGAAAGGGGTTCCAGAATGCCATTCGGGCGAATAACCCAGCCTTTATATCCCCTTTGGGTAAACCATTGGACTAAATGAGCGGAATGATTGCCCAATCGCTGGAGTGAGGCTTCATTCAGTTCAATCAGAACACTGGGACAAAACCGATTGAAAAGATCATCCATCCCACTCAAGGCTAGCGGTTCAGCGCCTTCAATATCCAGTTTGATAAGGGAGACTCGTTCGATGGCTTCAGCCTTTACCAGGGAGCTAAACCTGGACAGTTTGACTGGCACAGGGGCGTTATGGAGATCATCCGCCTCTCCATTTTTTGCCAAAGCAAACATGCCTCGATTGCCGCCTTCTGGCAACACCAATTGAACTGAACCATCTTCAGACCCTAATGCTGTTTCGTAGAGAGCAACATTTTCAATGCGATTGAGTTCGATATTTTTGCGAATGGCTTCGCAGTGAAAAGGGGCAGGCTCAAAGGTTAATACTTTTCCATTTTTTCCGACAATTTTACTTGCCACGATGGTATATAAGCCGATGTTGCCACCGATATCGATAAAGGTATCATTGGGTTGGAGTAAGGTTGGCAGGAATTGGATACAATGGGGTTCAAAGATACCGAAATAATAAATCAGGCACTGCAAATAATCTGTTGGATCGACGCTCATGAATTGTCCGTCGAATAAGCGGACCGTGGTTCGTTTACCGCTAAACTTAAATCCCCATTTTAAGGCAAGGTGTTCGGTCGTCGCGTTCAGAGGCAACCTGCGATACAGCCACCGAAAGACTCCATCAATGGCCTGATAGACCCCATATTCATTTTTAGGCTTAAATCCGTCCGCGTTCATGATGATTGATTGCAATAACGTTAAACGATTGCTCAGTAGGAGGTTAACACCTACTCCATCCCTTCGATGGGTGCAAAACCCTGGCGTTGGATATTCTCCGTAACGGTGTGTGGATCCAGAAATTGCAGTAAATAATCCGGTCCTCCCGCCTTGGACCCCACCCCCGATAATTTGTAACCCCCAAAGGGTTGTCTGGCCACGATCGCCCCGGTAATACTGCGATTGATATACAAATTCCCCACCTCAAATTCTGCCTTCGCCTGTTCAATATGAGACGGCGTTCGGGAATATAATCCGCCCGTTAGCGCATAGTTCGTGCCATTGGCGATCGCCAACGCCTGTGCAAAATCTGGAGCCTTCATCACCGCCAACACCGGACCAAAAATTTCCTCCTGAGCCAAGGCCGATTGCGGATCCACCTCGGTAAAAATGGTGGGTCCGACAAAATACCCGGGTTCCGGGGCGGGAAGTTCTAAGACGAGGGTGGCGTCCTGTTTGCCCTGGGCGATCGCCGAGCGAATTCGTTGCTGGGCCGCGCCATCAATCACGGGGCCAACCTTCGTGCTCGGGTCAGCCGCATTGCCAACATTCAACGATTGGGTGGCTTCCACTAGTCGAGCCACAAAGGCATCGTAAATGGGCGCTAACACCACCACACGGGAGCAAGCCGAACACTTTTGGCCGCTATAGCCAAAGGCCGAATACACAATTCCCTGCACCGCCTGATCCAAATCCGCACTTTCGTCCACAATGATGGCGTTTTTGCCCCCCATTTCTGCCACCACCCGCTTCAGGTGTTTTTGCCCCGGTTGCAAAATGGCCGCATTCGCGTAAATTTGGCACCCGACGTCCTGCGACCCGGTGAACACAATCATGTTCACATCCGGGTGTTTCACCAGGTGAGTGCCCACCGTGGACCCGCCGCAGGGAATGTACTGAAACACTCCTGGCGGAATTCCGGCTTCGACTAAAATGTCGCTCAATTTGGCCGCAATCACCGCCGTCACCGCCGCTGGTTTGAGCAACGCACAGTTCCCTGTCACCAAGGCGGCAACCGTCATCCCCGTGGGAATCGCTAGGGGAAAATTCCAGGGCGAAATCACCAACACAATACCCTTGGGACGATAGAAGTAGCGATCGCTCTCCCCCGCCACGTCATAAACGACTTCGGGATCTAAGCGCTCCATTTCTGCCGCATAGTACCGACAGAAATCCGCCGCTTCCGACACTTCGATATCGGCTTGTTGCAAGGGTTTACCCGCCTCAAACACCATCCAAGCATTCAATTCATGGCGACGGGCTTCCAGCAAATCTGCTGCCCGTCGCAGAATGGCCACCCGTTCCCCCACAGGGGTGCGTTTCCAGGTTTGAAAGGCGTTTTTAGCAGCGGCGATCGCCTGGTCGGCCTGGTCTAGATTGATTTGACCGACGGTGCCTACCACCTCTGTCGGATTGGAGGGGTTGACGGATGGAAGCGTGGTCTCGGTTGACACCCGCGCTCCATTCAAGAGTGGCCAATAGACTTGGCCAAACTGCTGTCGCACTGTGGCTAACGCTGCCGTCGCTGCTGATCGGCGTTGGGCGATCGCATAATCCGTATCTGCTGCGGGATCAATGCGCGTGACGGTCGCTGCGGGCAACGCCAGGGACATCGGCTGCACTTCGCTGACATCGGTGTCGCCAGCCCCCCAAACAGGAGCCGCCAATAGGCTTTCCACGGGTTGCTCGGTTAAACTTTGGCGCAGGAAGGAGCTATTGGCGGTATTTTCCAACAGTCGCCGGATCAGGTAGGCCATGCCGGGAATTAAGGGTCCGTAGGGGCAATACACCCGCACCCGATGCCCCTGTTTAGCCAAAGCCACCGCCAGATTATCCGCCATGCCATAGAGCATTTGAAATTCCAAGTGCCCCTTGGGAATCTTTAGCGCCTGGGCGATCGCCAACGCATGGGCTTGCGACCGGACGTTATGGCTACCAATGGCGGCGTGGAGAACCTCATGATGTTCCAAGAGCCGTTGCGTCATCCGCTCAAAATTAGCGTCGGTTGAAGATTTGTGGTTATAAACCGGGGTCGGCCAATGATTTTGGCGGGCAATGATGGTTTCTTGATCCCAGTAGGCTCCTTTCACCAAGCGCACCGTGAGGGGAGCACCTCGCTGTTTAGCCCAGTTGATCAACTGCTGCAAATCC
>JBAVRC010000548.1:0-1755 GCA_049694615.1 Thermosynechococcaceae cyanobacterium
CCGCTACGGAGACCAGGCGATCGCCACCTTACCTGCCCATCCCCGCACCGTAGAGATCGCTGTACAGCGGCTGAAAGCCAACCCCGACGATAAGGCGCTGCTGTTGTTGGTGGCCCAAAACGGGCTGCACCTTAAGGGCTACACCCCCTACCTAGATCGGCTGGTTCAAAAATTTGGGCCGCAACTGACGCCTCAAGACTGGCAAACCGTTGGCTTCGGGTACTGGGAAAAACTGAAATACAAAGAGGCTGGATTGGCCTATAGCCGCGCTCCGAAAACTGCGCGCAATGGGTACCGGGCCGCACGGGGCTTACAATTGGGCAACGAAACCCCAAAGGCGATCGCCGCCTATCAGCAAATGATCGCGGCCTTCCCCACCGCCTCCGAAACGCCGAAAGCCCTGATGCGGTTGGCTGACTTGACCGACGACAGTGCGGCTGCGATCGCCGACTTAGACCGCGCCCTAAAATTGGCCGTGCAACTCAAACGCCCGGAAGATGCCGGAGATGCCTTGTATCGGAAATCCCGCCGCCTGAAAACCATTGATCCGACCCAAAAAGCGGCGGTCGAAGCCCAATTGCTCCAGCAATATGGGCAAACAGGGGCTGCCGCTGATCTGCGTTGGCAACGGGCCTGGACCGCCGCCCAAGCCCAACAGTTTGCCACAGCCCAACCTTTGGCCCTAGCCATTGCCCAATTCAACCCCGACAGCCCCCAAGCCCCCAGAGCCTTGTTTTGGGCTGGCAAATGGGCCGAACGTCTGGGTAAACCGCAGGATCGGCAGCAGGCCTTTAATCAACTTTGGCAACGCTACCCAGAGTCCTACTACACTTGGCGGGCAGCGGCATTGACGGGACAACCCGTCGGCGATTTCCAAACCCTACGGACCTTAACCCCTACCTTATCCGGTCCTACGGGGCGTTTGCCGCTGATGGCGGGTTCCCCGGCCCTGCAAGAACTGTATCGGCTGGGCCAAGGCCAATCCGCTTGGGCAACCTGGTTGTTGGAATTCAAACAGCGACAGCAACCCTCGATCCCGGAACAAATCACCGATGGGTTGATTCGCTTAGAATCTGGCGAATATATCGACGGGCTGTTCATGTTGGAAAACCTGCGCGATCGCATCCTGACCGAGCCAGAGCAAGCGGATCAGCGGTCAACCCTCCAAGCCTTGCAAAAAGACCCGCGTTACTGGCAAGCCCTTTACCCCATGCCCTACTGGTCTGAGATCCAACGGTGGTCACGCCAAAACGCGGTTAACCCCGCCTTGACCCTGGCCTTGATGCGTCAAGAGTCCCGTTTTGAAGTGGGCATCCAATCCGTTGCCGGGGCGACGGGTCTCATGCAATTAATGCCCGAGACGGCTGCAGAAGTAGCCGCGCAACTTCAACTCAAAACCTATCGCCTCGATAACCCCAGCGATAATATTCAGTTAGGCACCTGGTATCTGGGATCTACCCACGACACCTACCAAAATAATTCCATGCTGGCGATCGCCAGTTACAATGCGGGTCCCGGGAGTGTGGCCGATTGGCTGCAAACGCTCAACACCCAGGATGCCGATGTGTTTGTCGAAACCATTCCCTTCGACGAAACCCAAACCTATGTCAAAGCTGTCCTGGAAAACTACTGGAACTACCTCCGGTTGTATCAGTCCCAGTCCTCAAGCCCCCCCGCAGGACTGCCTCGGCCTTAAACCCTACTGACGAAAGGGTAGATAATCTCGCACCCCTGGTTTTCGGGTGGAAGTTGAAT
>JBAVRC010000549.1:0-1641 GCA_049694615.1 Thermosynechococcaceae cyanobacterium
GTGCAAGGCAATGCGGAGTCCTGGATTTACTATGTGACCGACAAGGGTCTAGCCTTACTAGATGCCCCTGCGAGCTTAAACCCTAAGATTAAAGCGGCCTTGGTCAAATCGCTGTCTATTGCGCCCCAGGATCTCAACATCTTGGCAGCAGAACCCTATGCGATCGCCGATACCAGCCAATGCCCTGTTGCGGCCCTCTGTAAGTTCCGCCCCATTCCGGGCTGGAAGGTGTTGGTGTCTAACGCGCAGCGCCTTTTTTACTTGGACTATCAGGGGAATCCGTTGCCGATGGGCGATTTTCGTGGTTTTCTTCCGCGAAACCTTGCTGGATTGCCACCTTCCTTTGCCGCCGCTGCGATTCGAGATGTGCGCGATCGCCACGGTTTGTTGCCCGCCAACTTCAAGGTCGAATCTGTGTCTCCGGTAACCTGGTCCCACTGCGGTAGTGGGACAGGACCAACACCACCCGAAATGGGGGCTTGTCCTATAGGCAATGTGTCGGGCTGGCGGTTGCAGGTGCAGGGGGCTGGCCTACGCTGGGTGTATTACTGGTCCAAGGAAAACGTGGCTCAGAAGGAGGCGATCGCCATTCCTGACGGAGCGCAGAGCTTACCCACCCAGGTTGCTGATGCGGTGCGGCGGGACGTGGCACGGCGCGATCAATTACCCCTGGATCAGTATCAACTCCATCGGGTGACAACGGCATTATTTCTCAATCGCTGCTTGAACCGCGATGTAGAGGCACTGCATTGCCGTCAGGGGATTCAATCGGGGTGGCAACTGTCGGTGTTAGGGGGTAAGCCCGTCGCACCTAGCCCGTCCTTTGGATTTCCTATTTCGACCTATGTCAGCAGTTTAGATGGCCGGGAGTTACATTTAATCTATCGTGGTAGCTGGTCACCGCCCCCCTCGGCTCCCCCGCCAATGCCCCGACCCTGAAGTACAACAATTTTCAATCGGATGCGGTACATCTGTGGAGACAATACTGTTCGGATAACGGCCTTTGCCTCAGCGGACGGCGATGTAAAATAAGCGTGAAGATCGCGTATCCCTACGTTCCGCTGGTCTATCAACCACCTCCTAAACCTGACTCTTTGTAACCTCAAATCTAACAGGAATCTTTCTATAGCTTTTGTATGAATAGCCTGCCCAGGAAAGTTCCCCTTTCAGAAGTTGCTTAAAAAATTTCCACATCAGATCGCAGTCATCCTTTAATACGTTCTCAAAGTACTCTATCCCCGTCTGTGAAATAATCTTAAATCTCACATTGGCTGGGCTTGGAAAAAGCTCTTTCATAACTTCAGGGTAATGTGATCTTGCTCCAGATGCAGAAGCATATCCCAGAAGCCATAGTGAGTAAATAATACCAAGAGCACAATAACTTGGATTACGCCAAGTCGGCGGCAAAATTCCAATGCTTCTTATATCTGGCTGTTTAAGAGCAGTGCTAATTGGACTACTGATTCTCGTAAATTGTGTCTCGCTGATCTTGCCATTAGCGCGAAACTTAATCGCTGCAACCCTTGCAACAGCTCAAAAACCGCTGGTAGCGGCCCTGTCTCTAGAAGAGAATCAGGTTGCTAACGAAACCTGTTCAGGAGCAGTTGCTTTAGTACGAAGGACATCAGATAACGGTGGAAT
>JBAVRC010000550.1:0-2983 GCA_049694615.1 Thermosynechococcaceae cyanobacterium
TATCGTGCTCACCATGGTGTGCCACACTTTTGTAATGGACTGTCGTTTTAGGATAAACGTGGTTTCTCATCCTAGGGAAGACCCCGTTTCTTCAAAGGATTACAATTGCTCACCTTGACAGGGGTAGGGAAATGGCCCTCACCCTAAATCCCTCTCCCGCAGGAGAGGGACTTTGATTTAATATTTCCGTTCTTGGGGTTCAAATCGCGTGATCGCAACCGGCATATAGTCCACCTGAACCGCCTCTGGGGTGTACTGGGCCAGCGTATGTTGCAAAAACGTTGTATCATCCCGACTCGGAAAATCTTCGCGACAATGGGCACCGCGACTTTCCTGCCGATGCAACGCGCTGGTCATAATCACCTCGCCCACAATCATCAAACTCCGCAATTCCAGCGCTTCTAAAATTTCCGTGTTCCATTCTCTGCCCTTGTCATCCAGACGCAGATTTCCATATTGGGCCTTGAGCGCTTGCAGTTGCAGCAACCCCTCTTGGATCAACGCCTCGGAGCGAAACACGCCGCAGTATTGGGTCACGCAGTCCTGGACCTGTTGCCGCAATTGAGCAATGCGCAGTTCGCCCGGTTGGTCCAGCAAGGTTTGTAGCTCTTTTCGTGCTGTGGCCAGATAGGGTTGCTCATCCAAGGCTGGGAGCGATCGCCCCTGCACATACTGGGCGATCGCTGCCCCGGTCCGCCGCCCGTAGACCACGCACTCTAATAAAGAGTTACTGCCCAACCGATTGGCCCCATGCACCGAAACGCAAGCTGCTTCTCCTGCTGCAAACAAACTTTCCACCTGGGTTTGGGCATCGCGACGCACCTCGCCGTTGACCGTCACCGGAATGCCACCCATGGAGTAATGAATCGTGGGGCGCACGGGAATGGGTTCAACCACCGCATCCACCCCCGCCAGTCGCTGAGACTCTTCCCAACAAAAGGGCACCCGACTCATGATTTTTTCGCGACCCATGTGTCGCAAATCCAAATACACAAAGGGTCCGCCTGCACTACCATCGGGATGAATCCCTCGCCCTTGCCGGATTTCCGTGGCGATCGCCCGCGAGGTAATGTCGCGAGGGGCCAGTTCCATGCGAATGGGGGCATAGGTGGCCATAAAGCGATCGCTGTTGTGATTGATCAGATAAGCCCCTTCTCCCCGCACCGCCTCGGAAATCAACACCCCCGCAGGATACAGCCCGGTGGGATGAAACTGCACAAACTCCATATCTTCCAGGGGTAGCCCCGCCAGGGCCGTCATGGCCAACCCGTCCCCGGTGGAGGCAAAGTCATTGGAGGTGGTATTAAACACGCGCCCGTAGCCACCCGTGGCCAACATCACCGCTTTGGCCCGCAGCACGTCTAAGGTTCCATCCAGAATTCGGTACATGACCACGCCTTTGGCCTGGTTGTCCTCCAGAATCAGGCGCAAAACATACCACTCGTCGTAAAAGGTGACACCGTAGCGCAACAGGTTGCAATACAACTCGTGCAAAATGGCATGGCCGGTTTTATCGGCAGCATAGCAGGTGCGGTTATGGCTGTGCCCGCCAAAGGCCCGTTGGGCAATGCGTCCGTCCGGCAACCGCGAAAACAGCACCCCCAAATGTTCTAGGTCAATCACCACATCGGGGGCTTCCTGGGTCAGAATTTCCACCGCATCTTGGTCGGCTAGGTAGTCGGATCCCTTTACGGTATCGAAGGCATGGGCTTCCCAACTGTCTTGGTCATCGACATTTTTGAGGGTTGCGGCAATGCCCCCTTGGGCTGCGACCGAGTGGGACCGAATGGGATGGGTTTTGGCGATGAGGGCCACATTGAGCTGGGGGGCTGTACGCGCAATTTCCAGGGCCGCACGGCACCCCGCCAGTCCGCCCCCAACAATTACAACGTCGTGGTTTAGCATGTGGTTTCGGCGACAAGGGTGGGCACCAACTGCCCGTTCTGTTGGTAGAGTACCATTGTCGCACTGGCGTTGGCTTCAAACCCGATGTGCTCGTAAAACCGCTGTTGATGCGTGGTCATGAGATATATACGCTCGACCCGGTTCATGTGGGGGTGGGCGATGAGGGTTTGCACCAGTTGTTGCCCCAATCCCGCACCGCGATAGTCCGGGTGAATCATCACATCCCAAATGGTGGCGCGGTAAATGCCGTCGGAGGTGGCACGGGCAAAGCCGATGAGGCGATCGCCATCCCAAACGCTGATGACAGGACGGCTGTGGGCGATCGCGATTTCCAGGTCTGCGAGGGTGCGATCCTTGGCCCAAAAGGCGGCGATTTGAAAAAGGGATTGGAGTTGTGCCAATTCATCTGGGGTCGTCTGGGCCGGGGGATGGGGCGTCAACCCTTCACAAAATCGAATTTGCCGATGATCCATGTCAAACCTACTTCCTAGGCAGTCTAAAACAGAATATTGAGGCGGCAGTTTTACGAGCGAGACTTTTTACTTTAACCTACCGCGTAGACGATGTTCTAAATGATCGTCATGGTGCCATAACTCTCATTATGGGCTTGTAAATGGGTTATTCATCGCTTATATGCGGTTCGGAAATCCGTGCCGCAAGCCGTCGCTTATCCGCGCTGTAGCCAAGTCCGGTAGCGGCCCAATGCCGTTAAGGGAAAATGCTGATAGTAGAGGTTGTATCGCAGATAGAAATGCCCAGGAAACCCAGTCCCTGTATAGTAATGCTCCTCCCAACTGCCATCGCTTTTTTGGGTCTCCAGCAAATGTGCAATCCCCCCCTCGATAGCACTCGTTGCATAGGTTCCCGTTGCTTCTCCCGCCGCCAGTAGTCCAATTAACGCCCAAGCGGTTTGAGACGGCGTACTCGGTCCTTGCCCCTTGAGGCGGGGGTCATTGTAACTCTGACAGGTTTCACCCCAACCGCCATCTGGGTTCTGACAGCTCACCAACCAAGCGGCCCCACGCTCCATTGCAGGAGAGCACCGCTGCGGTGCAATCAGCGCCAACGCGGCTAAAAC
>JBAVRC010000551.1:0-7472 GCA_049694615.1 Thermosynechococcaceae cyanobacterium
CCCCTGGTTTTCGGGTGGAAGTTGAATGGCCGAGCTTCGTCGCGGTATGTTTCGCCCAAACCATCAAATCGCTACTCTCAACTAGATCCGTCCAGCCCAATAATTTGACAAGCAACTGGGCTTTATCGCAATCCATGCCTCTCAGGGAATACCAAGTTTCCTTTGCGCCAGCTGGTCCCTTCCGCCAGATCAGTAAATCCAACGGAATTCCAGAACGCATCCCCGATCCTCTACCCCAACACGCTCTCCAGAGTTCCTTAGCCGTTGTACAATGCAACGTATATCCTTCCGGCACGTCGCAGAAACGGTAGAGGTAACATCCTTCTGGAGCCGTTTTTGAGAGGGGGTAAAATTGTTGCTCAATTAAACCCTGATGTAACAGCTCAGTATAGGGGGACCCTTGACGCACAACCATCCCAATGGGGGTTGCCTTGGCTTTGGCCGTCGCAATGACCCCGTCTTTAGAAGATAACAGTTGCATACTGTCGAACAACGGTTCGGTTCTGAGGTGTTGATTTGAGAGCAGCAGAACGCTACCCTGAAAAAATCCTTGCAGAAAAGATTGAATTAAGGTTTCATCAGACATTCCACTGAATTGACGGGATGTTCCGACTTCAGTGTGGCTGGTCATAATAGACTCCTGCGGTGCATGGGATGAGGTACCACGATCATTTAGATTAACAAGATATCAAGCTGTACCCATAAATGGCCATTGATTGGGATAATGTGTTCTACCCAGGCGGCCCTGAGTTCAAATACTGTCAGTGGATACAAACCGAATCAATTGGCCCAACTGCAAAAGGACCCTATTTTTCTCAATAATGACCCATTCGGCGGGTCTCTGACAACACACCCCCCTTTGAGTGGCGTCCCGTAAGATAGAATAGAGATCTCTGGTTGCCCATGAAAAATGCCACGATTCGTATTTATCAATTAGCCAACGAGCTGGGCTTGAATTCCAAAGATATTTTGCTCCTATGTCAAGCGCTTCAGTGGCCTGTCAAAGCAGCAACCAGTTCTCTCTCCCTAGAACAAGCGGATCGCATCCGCAATCAGGTCAACCCCTCATCAACTGCTCCCGCCACAGAGGAGTCGGAGGAACCAGTAACAGTTAAACCCTCCATTCCCCAGGTCTTGTATAGCCCGCAGTATTTTTTCAACCGTGAATTAAGTTGGCTCTGGTTTAACGAGCGCGTTCTCCACGAAGCCTTCGATCCGCGCAATCCGCTCTTGGAACGGCTCAAGTTCTTGGCCATTTTTAGTAACAATTTAGACGAATATTTCATGGTGCGGGTTTCGGGCCTGATGCGCCAGGTCGCGGCCCAAGTCACCCAACGCACCCAGGACGGCATGACACCGGAAGAACAACTCGATGCCATTTGTCAGGAGTTGCAGCCCGTTGTGGCGCGTCAGCACCGCTACTTTGACAGCGATCTGCGGGAGCAACTGTCTCTGGTGGGGATTCATGTCCTGAACTATGAACATTTAAGCGAGCAACAGGTCGAGGCATTACAGACCTATTTTCAAGATCAAATCTTTCCGGTCCTCACGCCCCTGGCCGTGGATCCGGGTCATCCGTTCCCCTATATTTCCAATCTAAGCCTCAATTTGGCGGTGGTTGTTAGGGATAGAGCCAGTAGCGAAACCCATTTTGCTCGGGTGAAGGTGCCGGATCGGTTGCCGCGCTTTGTGGCCTTACCGATTCCCAAAACGGAGAATGCGACGATTCGATGGTGGGGTGTGCCCTTAGAACAAGTCATTGCGCGCAATTTACCCAAGCTGTTTCCAGGGATGGAGGTGCAAACCTGTCATCCCTTTCGGATTACCCGCAATGCCGACTTTGAGTTGGAAGAGGACGAAGCCGACGATTTACTGTTAGCCATTGAGCAAGAACTGCGAAAACGACGCTTTGGCACAGTCGTGCGCATGGAAATTCAAGTGGGAACCCCACCGGACATTCAAAAGACGTTGATGGAAGAAATGGGATTAAGCGATCGCGATGTTTATGCCGTGGAGGGGTTGCTCTGTCTCAGCGATTTATTTGCGCTGAGCGGTTTGCCGTTCCCGGAGCTAAAGGATCCCCCCTGGTCCCCTGTGATTCCCCCGCGCTTGAAGAAATTAGCGCCGCTGGTCTTACCGGAAGAAGATGCATCGCCTATCGGCGATCGCCCCAGAGAAGACGATCATGGCGACCTGTTTGCCACAATCCGAGCTGGCGATCTATTGGTCCATCATCCCTACGAGTCCTTTTCGGCCTCAGTTCAGCGTTTTATTACAGAAGCTGCCTACGATCCCAATGTTTTGACCATTAAAATTACCCTCTACCGGACTGCCGGAGACTCGAAATTTACATCCCCCATTGTTAACAGCCTGATTGCCGCAGCAGAAAATGGCAAGCAGGTGGTTGCCTTAGTCGAACTCAAAGCCCGTTTTGATGAGGAAAACAATATCCTCTGGGCCAAAAAGCTGGAAAAAGTAGGTGCTCATGTGGTGTACGGTTTGGTCGGTCTCAAAACCCATACCAAGGTGGCGCTGGTGGTGCGACGCGAAGGACAACAGTTGCGACGGTATGTCCACATCGGCACGGGCAATTACAACCCCAAAACCGCACGACTCTACACCGACCTAGGCCTATTTAGCTGTCGGGAGGATTTGGGAGCCGACTTGACCGATTTGTTTAACCACCTCACGGGCTATTCCCGCCAACTGTCCTATCGCAAAATTCTGGTGGCTCCGGTGAACTTGCGCGATCGCATGGTGGAAATGATTCAGCGCGAAGCGGAATTACAGCGTCGGGGCAAGCAAGGCCGCATTATTGCCAAAATGAACTCCCTCTTGGATGTCGATCTCATTGCCGCGCTCTACGCCGCTTCCCAGGCTGGGGTTCAAATTGATCTCATTATCCGGGGCAATTGCGCGTTGAAACCCGCCATTCAAGGCATCAGCGACAATATTCGGGTCATGAGTATCATTGGCCGTTTTCTGGAACACGAACGCATTTTTTACTTCCACAACAACGGACGGCCTAAGGTTTTCTTTGGCAGCGCCGACTGGCGTCCCCGGAACTTGGATCGGCGGGTCGAGGCGATTGTCCCGATCGACGATCCGGCCCTATCCCTACAACTGCGGGAATTACTGGATCTCTATCTAGCCGACAACCGTCATGCATGGGATTTACAACCGGATGGCCAATATATTCAACGTCGCCCTGGCGAAAACGACCCGGAACGCAGTGCACACCGCTTGCTCATGAAACTGGCGTTGCAATGAAGCCGAACGGCCCTTTGGGGTAAATCTTGCCCTTTGGCGCACGGGTCCACTATTCTGCAATAGAGAGACCCATGCTGTCCGCAGGCGATCGCACCCCACTTTTTTCGGATTGACGTGCTCATTTGGCAGAAGTTATGAAAAAAATTATTGTTTTAGGCGGCGATGGATTTTGCGGTTGGCCCACTGCCCTACATCTGTCCAACTTGGGTCACGATATTGTGATTGTGGATAACCTATCGCGGCGCAAAATCGATGTAGAGCTTGAAGCTGACTCTCTAACCCCCATTCGCCCTATTTCTACTCGACTACAAGCTTGGCAAGCGGTGTCTGGTAGGACCATTCAGTTTTATAACATCGACATTGCCCAAGAATATGACCGACTCTTAAATTTATTGTGCACCTATCGGCCAGACACCATAGTTCACTTTGCCGAACAACGGGCTGCTCCATATTCCATGAAGTCTTCAAAACAAAAACGCTACACCGTTAATAACAATCTCAACGCAACCAATAACGTCCTGTGTGCCCTTGTCGAGTCAGGTCTCGATATTCATGTGGTGCATTTGGGCACGATGGGGGTCTATGGCTACGGCACCGCTGGGATGAAAATACCGGAAGGGTATCTCGATATTCAAATTGTGGCGGATACGGGAGAAACGATTCAGAAACAAATTCTCCATCCCGCCGATCCCGGTAGTATCTATCACATGACGAAAACCCAGGATCAATTGTTTTTCTATTACTACAATAAAAACGATAAAGTCAGGGTAACCGATCTGCACCAAGGGGTGGTTTGGGGTACCAATACACCGGAAACGCGGCAAGACGAACGCTTGATCAATCGGTTTGACTATGATGGGGATTATGGTACCGTTCTCAATCGATTTCTCATGCAAGCTGCTATAGGTTACCCCTTAACCGTGCATGGCACAGGCGGACAGACGAGAGCCTTTATCCATATCCAAGATACGGTGAAATGTGTGCAGTTAGCGATTGAGAATCCACCCGAACAGGGCGAACGCGTTAAGATTCTCAATCAGGTTACCGAAACCCATCGGGTCAGAGAACTGGCGAAAATTGTGGCCGATATTACAGGGGCGGAGATCCAATATCTGGATAATCCCAGAACTGAGGCGCTCGAAAATGATCTAGATGTGGAAAACAAATGCTTCTTAGAGCTTGGCCTGCAACCGACAAAGCTGGATATTGGTCTGTTAAAAGAAGTGACTGAGGTGGCGGCGAAATATGTAGATCGTTGCGATCGCTCTAAGATTCTGTGTACATCAAAATGGCGGAAGTCTTGACCCTTGAATCCGGTAAGGGGTATTCTCGCTCAGGACGAGATTGCGCTGAGTCAATTGCTTAGTACAGCTCCGACGCTCAACCCACCATAAAGTGAGGAGAAGACAATCGTGGCGGCACAGAAGCAACAGCTTTGGTTTCTATTGCTGTTTTTTGCAGTAATCGGTTTGTTCTCTGGGTTTGCCATTTGGCAAATCAGCCGTTCCCAAGAACAACAGCGAGAATTATCGCGAACTAAAACCGACCTAGAACAAACGCAGCAGCAAATGAAAATCCTTAAAGACCAAAGCGGTGCTGCTCTGATAGCTAAAAATAAGATTCAAAAGGACTTGGAGGCCCTTAGAAAGAAATTCAACGAAGCCCAACAACAAAAATTATCTTTGGAACAACAACTCCAGACGTTTCAAGCTCAATCCAGTACGTTGGCAACGGAAAATTCGACCCTTAAAATTAAGCTGACGGCAGCAGAACAACAAATTAAGACCCTACAGCAGGCGTTTAAGCCGACCCCAGCGCCATCTCCCAAGACCCCAGCGCCAAAGCCCTAGAGGCTATTTTTGATGGGTCGCCTCAATGATGGTATGGACATTGCCCCGTGGCGTAAAGTCGCCTTTAACGGTTATTTCTAGGGGATCGCAGGCCGCAACCAGATCATCCAGAATCTGATTGACGGATTCTTCATGGGAGATATAGCGATCGCGGTAGCTGTTGATATACAGCTTAATGGCCTTAAGTTCCACCACCCGTTGATCGGGGATATAGGTCACATAAATGGTGGCGAAGTCAGGATAGCCTGAAAAAGGACACTTGCAGGTAAATTCCGGCAGTTCGATGTGGATGGTGTAGCGCCGCCCGACTCTGGGGTTGGGGAAGGTAATCAGTTCGCCTTCCCGGATGAGGCGTTCGCCATATTTTTGCGTTGAATCAAGGGTCTCGATAGGGGTTGTCATAGGGCCATTCAGTAAAACTTGTTGCTCTTAGCAACGCTAACGTCTTTATTATCGGATACGGCGATCGCGAATAGCGAACCCTGTCAACAGTCACTAAACTGATGGATAGTGCTGCGGTTGCAAGTGCAATTGTGGCGATCGCCCAAGGTTAGTGTTTCTTGAATGTTTGACCTATGACCTTTCTCTCGCGATGGCGGCAATGGAGTCTTTGCAGTGTCTTGACCCTATTGCTGTGGCTTGGACTGAATGGATCGTCTAGGGGTTGGGCACAAACGGCCCCGATCCCCATTACTCCCCGTGCGTCGGTTGAGACCGTGGTTCGCCAAAACACCGCAGCCCATAATTTTATTGCTCAGGCGGTTCAGAAGGTGGGCAATACCATTGTGCGGATCGATACGGAGCGAACGGTCATGCGGCGATCGCCCGATTCAATGTTCGAGGATCCGATCTTCCGCGATTTTTTTGGCGAGGGTTATAACCTCCCCCGCGAAGATCATCTGCGGGGTCAGGGATCTGGGTTTATCATTGACGGCAGCGGCATTATTCTCACCAATGCCCATGTGGTCAGCGATGCCGATACGGTTTCCGTGACCTTAAAGGGCGGTCAGACCTACGAAGGCACCGTGCAAGGGGTAGATGAAGTTTCTGACTTGGCGGTGGTGAAACTCAAGGGAGTGCCGCAGAAATTGCCCGTGGCCCCCCTCGGCAACTCGGATGATATTCAAGTGGGGGACTGGGCGATCGCCGTTGGTAATCCGGTGGGGTTGGACAATACGGTGACGTTGGGCATTGTGAGCACGTTACACCGCACCAGTGCCGAAGTGGGCATGCCCAACAAACGCCTCGACTTTATTCAAACCGATGCGGCGATTAATCCCGGCAACTCCGGTGGGCCGTTGTTGAATGCCCAAGGGGACGTGATTGGCATTAACACGGCGATCCGGGCGGATGCTATGGGGATTGGCTTTGCCATTCCCATCAATAAAGCCAAACTGCTCAAAGATCGGTTGGTGCGGGGCGATCGCATTCTGCATCCCTATGTGGGCATCCAAATGACCACCCTGACCCCCAAGTTGGCCCAAGATAACAACCAGGATCCGAATTCTCCCCTCTCTTTACCGGAAGTGAATGGGGTTCTGGTGCTGAAGGTGTTGCCCAATACCCCTGCGGCCACGGCGGGCATTCGCTTAGGCGATGTCATTATGTCCATCGACAGTCAGCCCGTGTCCAATGCCAGTCAGTTTCAGGCAGCGGTGGAGAATACCCAAGTGGGCCAAGGACTAGACCTGACCATCCGACGGGGGAGCCGCACCCAAACAGTTACAGTAAAAACAGCCGAACTCAAATCGGCGGCTTAAAGGATTTCTGAACCTATGACGCAACAGATTGCTGTGGTGGTGAACGGGGCAGCGGGCAAAATGGGCCGCGAGGTCGTGAAGGCGGTTGCCCAAGCTGAGGATATGGTGCTGTTTGGCGCGATTGATAAAAACCCGCAACTCCAAGGCCAAGATATGGGCGAAGTGGTGGGTTTGGCCCCCTTGGAAGTTCCCATCCAGAATGAGTTAGAACCTGTCCTAGCCGCAGCCTTTCAAGCCCCTGACCCGGCGGTGATGGTAGATTTCACCCATCCCAGTTCGGTATATAACAATGCGCGGGCGGCGATCGCCTATGGGGTGCGCCCGGTGGTGGGCACCACAGGGCTAAGTGTGGCTCAAATTGACGACCTGAGGGCGTTTACTGAAAAAGCCGACTTGGGCGGTTTAATTATTCCCAACTTTTCCATTGGCATGGTGTTGTTGCAACAAGCCGCGATCCAAGCCTCGCAGTACTTCGACCATGTTGAAATTATTGAACTGCACCACAACCAAAAAGCCGATGCCCCCAGCGGCACGGCGGTGCAAACGGCCCAAATGTTGGCGGAGTTAGGCAAAACGTTTAATCCGCCTGCGG
>JBAVRC010000552.1:0-3079 GCA_049694615.1 Thermosynechococcaceae cyanobacterium
CCTTTGAACCTACTGGCGATCAACCCAAGGCGATCGCCCAACTCACCGCATCCCTCCAAGCAGGACATCGGTATCAAACCTTGCTGGGTGCGACTGGGACGGGCAAAACCTATACCATTGCCCAAACCATCGAACGCATCGGCAAACCCACCCTGGTGTTGGCCCACAACAAAACCCTAGCCGCCCAGCTGTGCAACGAGTTGCGGGAGTTCTTCCCCGACAATGCGGTGGAGTACTTTATTAGTTATTACGACTACTACCAGCCAGAAGCCTATATCCCGGTTACCGACACCTATATTGAAAAGACCGCCGCCATCAACGAAGAAATCGATATGCTGCGCCACTCCGCCACGCGATCGCTCTTTGAGCGCAAAGATGTGATTGTGGTGGCCTCCATCAGTTGTATTTATGGGTTAGGGATGCCCGCAGAGTATCTCAAGGCATCCATTCCCATCCAAGTCGGCAAAGAAGTGGACCCGCGCCAATTGTTGCGATCACTCACCAATATCCAATACACCCGCAACGACACCGAAATCGGGCGCGGACGATTCCGAGTCCGGGGTGATGTGTTAGAGATTGGTCCGGCCTATGAAGACCGTATTGTGCGCGTCGAGTTCTTCGGCGATGAAATTGATGCCGTGCGGTTGGTGGATCCGGTCACGGGCGAAATTTTGCAAAATGTGGAGGGGTTGAATATCTACCCAGCACGTCACTTTGTTACCCCAGAAGACCGTTTGGAAGAAGCCATTGGGGCGATCGCCACGGAACTCGACCTCCAGTTGACGCACCTAGAGTCGCAAAATAAACTCCTCGAAGCCCAACGCCTGAGTCAGCGCACCCGCTACGACCTGGAAATGCTGCGGGAGGTGGGCTACTGCAACGGCGTGGAAAACTATTCCCGTCATCTAGCCGGACGCTTGGCGGGAGCACCGCCAGAATGTTTGATTGATTATTTTCCCGCCGATTGGCTGCTGGTGATGGATGAGTCCCATGTCACGGTGCCCCAGTTGCGCGGTATGTATAACGGCGACCAATCCCGCAAACGGGTGTTGATTGATCATGGGTTTCGTCTGCCTAGCGCTGCCGATAACCGTCCCCTGAAGTCCGAAGAGTTTTGGCAAAAGGTGAGTCAATGCGTGTTTGTCTCGGCCACACCGGGAGACTGGGAGTTGGAAATTTCCGCTGACCACATTGTGGAGCAGGTGATTCGTCCCACAGGCGTTTTGGACCCGGAATTGTTTGTGCGTCCCACGGAAGGCCAGATTGACGATTTGCTGGGGGAAATTCAAGACCGGGTGGCCTTGCAAGAGCGCACCTTGATTACCACCCTGACCAAACGTATGGCGGAGGATTTGACGGACTATTTTCAAGAGCGCGGTGTTCGGGTGCGCTACTTGCACTCAGAAATCAGCGCGATTCAACGCATCGAGATTTTGCAGGATCTACGCCAGGGGGTGTTTGATGTGTTGATCGGGGTGAACCTATTGCGGGAAGGGTTAGATTTACCGGAGGTCTCCTTAGTTGCCATCTTAGACGCCGACAAAGAAGGATTTTTACGGGCTGCGCGATCGCTGATTCAAACCATTGGACGTGCAGCACGGCATGTGCGGGGACAAGCCATCCTCTATGCTGACAACCTCACGGACAGCATGGCCAAAGCCATCAGCGAAACTGAGCGGCGGCGAGCCATTCAAATGGCCTACAACGAACAACACGGGATTACGCCCAAATCGATTAAATCCCGTTCGGGCAATGCGATTTTGGCCTTTTTAGATGTATCGCGCCGCTTAAATGCCCAGGAACTGGATGTGGCCCTAGAACAAATCGATGAACTGCCCCTGGAAGAGATTCCCACCCTGATCACCCAACTAGAAGCCCAAATGAAGGATGCCGCCAAAAATCTAGAATTTGAAGAGGCCGCTAAATTCCGCGATCGCATTAAGCAACTGCGAGAAAAATTGGTCGGTCGTCGCCACAGCTAGGGAGAATACGAATGCACAAATGGTTACTCGCGACCCTTTCTGGTCTTGTTCTGGGGCTTGGGAGTTGCGGGAATAACCCCTCCCAGACAACCGTGGCCACAGATCCTGCGCCTAAGCTCAAGGTGGTTACCACTTTCCTTCCCATCACTCAATTTACCCAAGCGGTGGCGGGCGATCGCACCCAAGTCATGCAACTGCTGCCCACTGCGATCGGTCCCCACGACTATCAAGCTAAACCCCAAGATGCCCAGAAACTCGCAAACGCCAATGTTTTGGTGGAAAATGGCTTGGAAATGGAGCATTTCTTAGATGATTTAGTGAAAAATGCGGCCAATCCCAATCTAAAAACCATCGATAGTAGCCAAGGCATTGCTGTCATTGCCAACGATCTCGGCGAAACCCACGCAACGGAACCCAAGGGACAGGCCGAAGAACACGAACATGGGACCGAGAACCCCCATATTTGGCTGGATCCTAAACGCGCTATACAACAAGTCGAAAATATTCGGGATGGGTTGATTGCGGCTGATCCGGACGGCAAGGAGACTTACCGGGCCAACGCCGCCAACTATATCGCCAAGCTGAAAGACCTAGATGCAGCGTTTGTGAAGGCATTAAAACCCTTTGCGGGCAAAACCTTTGTCACCTACCACGACTTTGCACCTTACTTTGCCCAAAGCTATAAACTCAAAGCCGAATTCCTCGTGGGCATTCCTGAAGAAAATGCCTCGCCAGAGGATGTCCAGCGGGTGATTCAGGCGGCGCAGCAATCCAATCTCAAAACCTTACTCACGGAACCCCAGGCGGTAGGCAACCCCTTTACGGCCTTAGCCCAGGATCTCAATGTTCAGATTAGCGAATTTGATCCATTGGAAACGGCTGGGACTGGAGGCGGCGAACCCGATTACTATTTGCGGGTGATGCGCCAGAATGTTGAGAACTTAAAGTCGGCCTTTTCCGGTCCAAGGAAAACGTCGTTCTTGCGTATCCCGGCTCAGTTTAATAGGATGGCCTTTACGGCCCAGCCCGTTAAGCTGGGGTTTTAAGTGGGTGATCTCTTTGGTTGAATCGGTATTGCGGGTCGAAGGGTTGACGAT
>JBAVRC010000553.1:0-2244 GCA_049694615.1 Thermosynechococcaceae cyanobacterium
TTGGAACAATTGAAAAGCTAATACTCACCTTGACAGGGGTAGGCATAACCCCTAACTCCCGACAGTAGGTTTTATACACCGCTGGGAAGTAAGGATCCGCATTCTCGCCCTCGTCGGTGACCAGAATAATCTGATCGACGATCTGTTTCTTCCGACGCATGACCTCTAGCGCACAACCAATACTGGTACCCCCTCCTGCCTTAATATTTGCAAAAGCACGTTCCCAATCGGTCAACTCCTTGCCCTGTGTCTGAATTGGATACGGAATGGTATCGAAGGCATAGACAAACAGTGCCGCCTCAGTAATGCCCGAAATTAGAGCCGCAAGCCGCTTCCCAATTTCGATCGCATTGTCCATCGAACCGGATTTATCGACCAGAAGTGCTGTTGGACGGGCAATGGTTCCGCGCCGTTTCACCTGCGCATTCGCAACCTGTTCCAGCCGCTTTGCAGTCTCGCTATCGAAGTCTGCCGTATCTGCTGCCACCAATGGCTTGAAGGCAGAAATTCGGTTACTGGTCTGAGCGGCTTCGAGCTTGCTATCAATCAACTGCTTCACCTCTGGATGATCCATTGCCCCACGAGCCTTGAGCGACTTGAGGTTATTGATGATCTCCTGGGGCGACATGCTGTTGATCAACGCCACGAGTACAACAGGGGTCAGTTGCTGTACAGCGCCGATCGCAACGGTATAGGGTAGATTAAACTCCACAATCAACCGTGCTTGTTCAGCCGCACTGGTGGCCTTGGCAAGCTGCTTTAACACCGCTGCCAAAGATCCTTCAGGGGGTTCGTCCTTGAACAGGATGGCATTGGCGCGATCGCCCGGTTTAATGTGCAGCGAGGCATAGAGATGCTTCATTGCCTTCCGCCCTCGCAGAGCCGCGCGATCAAATACAGCCGCATTCTTTTCGCGAGTTTCCAGATATTGACGCACTGCCGTTCGGGCCGAGCGAGGCACCTTATTGCGCTGTTGCTTCATGAAATCGACCACTCGCGCGACCTGGTAAGGCGGCAAAGATTGGAGCATCGTGAAACCAGCTTCTCGGTGGGCAGGTAAATCGCTGGTGAGCAAGTGCCCCACAAATACTTCCTTATGGTCGCGAACGTCGCCATTTTGGTCGTACCAAACGGCGAGGTGGCCATAGAAAATCGGGTCCAGCTCAACGATTAGTTTGTGAATTTCTGCTACTTGATCCAGTTTGCGGTGCGGTGTGGTGAGCAAACTGTTGAGCATTTCCAAACGCAAATCGCGTTCTGCGGTATTCATTTTCATCGATTTATCTCCTTTTAAGCCGTGCAAGTTAGAAAAGCTTTTGATTGCGCTGAGTTTGCGACGCAGCACAAAGTATGCCTGCTATAGGTCTCAGGCTTGCAGCGTATCCCTCCAGATACGCACCTTTGGTTTTGGTTGAGTATGTAAGCTTCTCTGGTCAGGGCACGGGTTGATTGCAGAAACACTTTAAGAAACAAGCGGTTTCAAGTCTGGCTCAAGCCATCTGGTGCGGGCTTCCCAGGACATGAGGCGATCGCGACTGTAGTACTGAAACATCAGGTCTGAATTGTTATACCGCTGCAGTAACGGATGAATCTGACTGAGCATTGAGCTTTTGTCAGATTTCTCCATCAGAAATCGAGCGACTATTTCAATCCAAAAGCGCGTGATTGTTTCGTGATAACCCCTTTCCTTGGTTTGCGGAATCCCCATTGCAGCGTTATAGCGCTGGATTCCGTCTCGAATGCATTGAGTGGCAACTGTCTTGGGATGATGGGCGAGATACCAGAATGCTACGACAAGATGGGCCGAATGGGTCCATTGCGATCGCGGCAATGTGCCATCCTCGAACGCAAGAATGATCGCTTCTATCTCACCTTGATTGGAGTCATGCATTTTCAGTTCAAGAAGTAGGAAATCTTGAGAAGATGCTGAGGGTTTACTCAGCATCTTTCCTTATCCCTTCACGCAAACCACCTGCTTCAACGTTGCCACCACTTCCACCAGATCAGCCTGATTTTCCATCACTGTCTCAATAGGTTTGTAGGCCCCTGGAATTTCGTCCAGAATTCCTGTGTCTTTACGACATTCAACCCCTTGAGTCTGCGCAATCAAATCATCCAAGGTGATTCCCAGGAAATGAATTACCGCCTAGAGGGGTCGAATTAGAATGTCCCATTTGGGTAACAGGGGATTTCTTTCGAGTCGCTTCTCAATCTCCTTCATCGCTATTTTGGATAGAGAAATCC
>JBAVRC010000554.1:0-8337 GCA_049694615.1 Thermosynechococcaceae cyanobacterium
GGTTTCAAGGGCGGGGATTTGTTGATTGATGAAAGCGCAGGCTTCTTTGACGTAATGAATGTAGTAGGTATCGCACAGTCCGCATTCGCTGCATAGTTCCTTGGCCGGACGACGGCTCGTGGGCTTGAGGGCTTTGGCTTTTTTATGGGGCTGTAGCGCTGTCATAGGAGTTAGACTCAAAAAATCAGAACATGTAGAATGCTTGGACCGCAAGATAAAATATGCCTCTATTCCACGTGCCAGCGCTTTTTAGATCGTGTTATCTCGGGGCTTAGCACTGCGACGAATAGATTCAATAAATTCTGGATAATTCTCTAAATCCTGATCAGATTGTATTGCGGGCATTTCAATCCAAGTGCCTTCCGTATGCAATCGATCTATATAAACATAAAAGGCATCTTGATCTTCCCGATGTTCAAGAACGTATTTTTGTAGTTCTTTCTGATTCATTGCTTCAAAGTCGGGCTTGATCATCCTATATACCTCCATTTACCGTTGGGGTAAATTTCTATAATATTTTCTTCGCCTGCCAGGAAAAATATATTTCCTGTTCGTTCATCCATACGAACTAAGTTGATTGGTAGATAAAGATTTGTAAATCGACAGCATAATATATAACACTGTGTCTTTTGCTCTGATGTAGGAATATCTTAAACCCCTCAAACTCATGCAATTGATCTCAGTCTAACTCGAAAATTAGTTCATTTTAGACTGATTAACACGTAAGGTTGCACAATCAAGGTGCTGAACAGTTGGGTTGGATGGTTGTTCCATTCGCTCAATTGTTGAGCAGTTGGTTTTTGCACCAGTTGTTCGGCAATCCAGACCTGAACCTGAGACACATTGTCTTGGGCGATCGCCACTCCCACTTCGATCAAGTCTAATCCTTCATGAACCACAATCACGGCATCGCGTTTGGAATGGGGCATCAAGGTCTGCCAGTCGATTTCGGCCAGTTCGTCGTTCAGTTGCTCGCGAATATCGGTCATTGCCCTCTGGGTTGGAATGGAGTTTTCCTATCATCGCGCAAGACGTGCTGCTTTAGCCGAGTCGCTGCTTGAGCCACAATCGAAATAACGGCAGGGCGATCGCATAGCCGTACTTAGGACTATAAATCAATCCCTTTTGCTCCAGACTGGCTAAGGCTCCCTGCAAGCCTCCTCCCTTAGACAACTGATGTTTCTGGATATAGTCGCGTGCATGGGGGCTATCGGTGGGATCGATAGCTAAACTTTCCAGCACCCTGGCCTGGATGGGTGGCAAGAGCAACAGAAGACACTCGAAGGTGGTGGCCAGATCTTCAATCAACGTCTGGGTACTGCGGTGGACTTGCTCCAATCCGATGGGCGATCGCCCTGGAGACATCGTGTTGTCCCGACAGTCCAGCCAAATGCGACGAGCCAGCGCACTTGCATCGCCCATATGGCCCTGCACCGAGTCCAAAAATAACGCCAACGCTTCGGCATCAAACTGCAAACCCTTGTTTGCCACCGCCTCTGTTACCCAGGCTTGCAGCAAGGGGCGCGACAGGGGCGGCAAGGTAATGACTTGCAAATGGCTCTCTTGTGCCCAGGGTTCGGGAATGGTGGCAATGACCACATAATTGACGCGACTCTGGCGACGGATTTCCTGGCGCAAATACGCCTCCCACTCCCCGGATCGATCCCAAGAACGAATATGGGGAAAGTTTTGAAACACAAACACAATGCGGCTATCGAATTGCTCTGCGATCGCTTGCGGCAAGGTCAGCAGGGCACAGAAAACGGACCAATCGGTTTGGGTTTCAGCATCCCATTTCAACTGGGTCTGACGGCTATTGCGCTCAACGCGCAGATGGTAGGTTTGGCTCCACTGCTCAATCAGGTCGATGTCGGAGGGAGTGGCTAACAGATCGAGCAAATTTTCAATCAACAACGTCAAAAATCGCCCCGACGTTGTGGCGCGTAAACAATCCAACTCCAGAACCCTAGCTCCGATCTGTTGCGCGGTGTGGCGGATTAGGGTTCGGCGTCCGCTTCCAGTGACGCCTGCTAACATCAAGTCGCCATCGGCAATGAAGGTCTGGCGAATGGTTTCTAGTTCAGATTGTCGACCAATGGGAGCATGGGGCTTGAAAACGTGATCCATAGGAACAGGGTGAAGGGAAAAGCAGACAATGCCTCAGTTATGAGACTAATGTATCTCAGGAAAATAGTTGGGGTTTCCTTTCCACCAACCTCTCACGGCATCATGAGAGACTGTTATTCTATGGTCTCCAAAGACTTAGGAAATCGGGCGGCGTAGCACCGCTCGAATTAATGCACCATGACCGAGTTTTTGATGGATAATATCGAAAAGGGTAAAAATTCCCAGAGCAAACGTTGATCTCAATGAGAATTGGGCCACAAGCCACGGAGGAGCGCCCCAATCGACCAAGGTATTGCGGATCGAGTAAACCCAGTTCACTGGGCTGACGATTGTGGTTAATGCTTCGACTTCGAGGTCTGTTTTCTGGGCCAGTCGTCGCAACGTCGCGGGGTTGAATAACGTCCAGTGGCGGGGAAAATGGTACCCGCCCCAGTGCCGTTGCCGAAACCAGTGAAAGTCTAAGGTGTCGGTGTTGTCGGTAACAATCACAACACGACCGCCGGGACGGAGCAGCGATCGCACCCGCGCCAAAACCACCGTTGGATGATCCACATGCTCAAGGGTGGCAATCATTAGGGCCAGGTCATAGCTGGCTGTCGGCAAATCCAGATCCTGTATAGTTCCCTGATGAATTGTCAGCCCCTCGTGGCGCGCGGCCCGCACGGCCAAATCGCTCGGATCGACCCCTTCCAGTTGCCAACCTGGTTGCCCGAAACGTCGCAGCAGGTCCAGATGAAACCCGTCACCGCAACCCACATCCAGAATTCGGGCTTGGGGACCGAGACCGCGACAGTAGGCCAAAAGCCGTTGCGCTTCCAGTCGTTGTCGCACACGATAGACCAATCCGAACTGTTCGGCTGAAAAGTCATAGGCATGGTAGTCCGGCGGATAAATGCGGGACAGTTCGCTTAGGGCAGGACGCGGATTCAGATAGACCAACCCGCAGCGCCGACAGCTCATCGCCAAAAAGGTATCGGGACTGGTGCGATATTCGAAATCCTCTCCCACGGCAATGGGTTCGCCATCGTCCACGTCACAGAGGCAACAGTAGACGGGTTCTAGGACCAGGGGGCGATCGCCATCAGGGCGACAGGGGGCACCCCACGGGGTCTGCGACACAGATTGGGGAGTGGAGAGGGTCATGAGAGCGTTAGCCCAGTCGGGCAGCGAACTGCTCAGCCAATTGTACCGTTTCGTTTACATTCAGGGTTCCATTGAGGATGTGAGCTGAGTTGGCAATATAAATCCCTGGAAGAGACGTCTGGACCGAGGGCAGTTGTTGAGAGTAGTTCAATGTTGAAATAGCTAACACATAGGGAACCCGCGAAATCCGCACATTCAGAACATCGCTGGGATGGAAGTCAGGATACATCCGCTCTAAGGCGGCAACAAATTGGGTCTCCAATTCCGCGTCCGATAATTGAAAGGCTGGATCCTCCGCTGGCACATATTTGGGCAAATAAACCAGATGCCGCCCGCCAAAGGCTTGAGGGTCAACTAAAGCCGTCATTTCAATCACGCCCGTAAACGGCACCCAAGCATCCGTAATATTGGTGACATAGTAGGGCGACAAGGGCCGTTTCAGCAACACCGACGCGCAAATAATGCCCTGATACCGCAGACGTTTCAGGCGATCGCACTCCTCCGGCGACAACTGCGGACAGATCTGCGCTGCCACGGGAGCCGCTACGGTCACCGCCACCTGATCGAAGCAGGCACGCTCTCCTGCTGCCGTTTCTACCGTTACCTGGCCATCCGGGTGCGATCGCACCGCTGTAATCCGTTGCCCTAAACAAATGTCTACCCCCGCTTGCTGAAGCACTTGGCCAAATCGTTCCAGAATGCGAGCATAGCCTCCCGGCACATATCCAAACATTTCTTTTTTGAGACCCGTGCGACGGGCTGCATACAGTCGCGCAATGATGGCCCAAATAAAGGCGGCTGATGCATGTCGATAGTTCTCGCCCAGTTTGGCCCGCAACAAGGGCAACCAAAAGGTGTCAAAGGTGCGATCGCCCGACCACCGCCGTAGCCAAGTCTCCACAGGAAGCGTTTCCAGACGTTGCCAGTTACGAATCCGAGCCGCGTACAAAATGGTGAACCCTAGGCGCAATTTATCCATGAGCCGTAGGGGTGGAAATTTCAGAAACTCAATCGCATTGGACACCGAATAAAGCGTGCCCCCGGCATACACCCCGGTTTTGGTTTCCACCCATTGCATGTCCTGCTCTAGGTTCAGTTCACGCAAAAGCGATCGCAGAGCCATATCCGACAGCAGCGTGACATGGTAATGGCGATCCCAAACGATATCGCCTAAGGTCCAGGCACTGGCCAGCCCACCCAGTTCGGCGGCTCCTTCAAAGAGGGTGACCAGGTGGCCTTGCTGCACCAAGCGATGGGCTAAGGTCAGCCCCAGCATGCCGCCGCCGACAATGGCCCAGCGTTGGGATGGTTTGGTCTCGTTGGTTTGGGTCACGGCGGGGCCAGTTCAGTCACAACGCGATCCGTAATGCGATAGGGCAATCCACAGGCGGAGCAGGCAATATCCGTCTCAAACGTGGGGGCTTCTGGAAACCGCATCAACAACTGTCCACAGCGGCACACGCACCCCACTGACCGGGCCGGATGTCCCAAGGCCAAGTGAAAATCCGGCACGGATCGAGTCACTAGAGATCCCATACCAATCATGGCAAATCGGCCAATGGTGAGATCGTTGCCAATGGTGCATCCAGCCCCAATGGTCGCTCCGGCCTGGACT
Source organism: Thermosynechococcaceae cyanobacterium (assembly GCA_049694615.1). Lineage (GTDB taxonomy): Bacteria > Cyanobacteriota > Cyanobacteriia > Thermosynechococcales > Thermosynechococcaceae > JAAURS01. The sequence continues at coordinate 4,886 of JBAVRC010000554.1, forward strand.
AGCGTGGGCAGGGTCTGTTCATCGGGTTCGGAAGGACGCAACTGTTTTAGATCCGGGGTGGCAGCGCGCGGAAAGCGATCATTGGTAAACAGCGTCCCGGCACTAATCATGACCCCATCTTCTAGGGTGACGGCATTGCAAATATAGGCAAAGGCATTGATTTTGACCCGATGGCCAATTTTGACCCCGTAGGCAATATAGGTTTTTTCGCCAATAATGCAGTCTTCGCCAATCCAGGTGGAGTGGCGAATATGGACATTGTCCCAAATCGACGTTCCAGGCCCAATCTCCACATCGGGTTCAATATAGGCGGTGGGGTGAATGCGGACGGCTGGATGGTCCATCCGTTATCCTCCCGCAGCGATCAGCCCAGCAGACCAGTCATGGCGAATGGGGGTCCAATGGTTCTGGTTTAAGGATGAATAAGCCGCCTCAATGGCTTCCACCGAGGCGATCGCATCTTCCACGGTAATCAGCAGCAGTTCCTGTTGGAGGATGGCCTTGGCAAAATTCTCAATTTGACTGCGGAAAGATTGCACCTTGTTGTAGCCCTGTCCAAAAACAACCCAATCCTGGCTGGTAGATTGGCGATATTTGGAGACTTTCCAGCCCACTGAAATCGTACCGTTGGACCCATAAATGCGGAGGTAGTCCTCCAGCTCTTTATTGATGCTCCAAGAGAGATCGATATTGCCCATCACACCCCCTTCACTCTGGGCAAAGATGCGAACCGTATCTTCCACGGGCAATCCCTGCACCCGTTTGCCTTCAACCACCTGAATTTCAGCCAGCGGTCCGAGGAAATACCGCATGATGTCCAGGGAGTGGGTCCCGTTGTCGATGAGAACGCCGCCGCCGCTAATGGCAGGGTTGGCATTCCAGCGATTGGACATATCGACACGAGCGGTAAACGCATTCTCAAACAGCACAATTTCGCCTAAAATCCCAGACTCGACAATGCTCTTGGCCCGAATCATATCCTCGGCATAGCGAAACTTAGAGGCCATGGTGAGCAACACCCCAGCGGATTGGGCTGCTTGTTTCATGGCGATCGCAGATTTGAGATCGATGCTAAAGGGTTTTTCGCACAGGACATGTTTGCCCTGCTGTACCAGGTCGATACAAAGGTCGGGATGGGTGATCGGGGGGGTACAAATCACCACCGCATCCAGGTCGGTCTGGGCCAGCATAGATTGATGGGAATCGAAAGCCTGACACTTGGCCGCTTCGGCCATCGCGGTAGCCGCTTCAGCTCGCACATCGGCGATCGCCACCAGTTGGGCTAGATCGGTTTGGGCAAAGGCTTGGACATAGGCTTGGGCAATGCCGCCTGCACCGACTAAACCGAATTGAAGGGGTTGTTTTGCCATGGGAGTTCTGTAGATGGGTGACTATTTCGATAATTGGGCGATCGCTGTTTTCAAGGCTGAGGCAATGTAGTCAATGTGTTGGTCGGTGTAGGCTTCATTCCAGGGCAGCACCAGCACCCGTTCTAGTCCAGTAAAAGTGCCTGGAAACTTTTCAGGGTTATAGTCCACGGCCTCCGGGCGAGCCAGGTTAAAGGGGAACCGCGAGTCGCCGAAGGTTTGTTGATCCCGAATCACCTGACATTGAAAGGCTGGTTTTTGAATGTAACGGGGAGCCGAAAAAATGCCATAGTCTTCTTTCAATCGCTTTGCCAAACCCACTGCACCGTCTTGAATGATTTCCCCATCGACCGTCAGGCAATATTTCCAAAAACTGTGGGTGTTGCGCGGGTCGATGTAAGGGGTTTCAATTCCCGGCAATCCTTGCAATTGGTCAGTCAGGGCTTGGGCCGTGGCTTGCCGTTTGGCCACAACGTCATGGAGTTTACTTAACTGGGCCACCGCAACGGCACCCTGTAACTCGCACATACGGTAGTTGGGGGCCAAAAAGTAATGGTCAGGTTGGGGATCGCCATAGCCCCACGCTTTGTTGATAAACAAATACATCCGACGGGCCAGGGCCTCATCGTTGGTGGTCACAATCCCACCTTCCCCGGTCGTGATGTGCTTACCCTGCTGCAAACTAAAGCACCCAATGTTGCCAATGCTCCCCACCGCTTGCCCATTGTGGGTCGCCCCAAAGGCTTGGGCACTGTCTTCAATCACGGGAATATGGTGGGCCTCGGCCAAGGCCATGATCTCCCTCATCTCGCAAGGGTTACCAAACAGATGGGTGACGATGATGGCTTTGGTGCGATCGCTCAAACACTGTTCAATACTTGCGGCGGTCACATTCCAGGTGCGCGGATCTACATCGGCAAATACAGGAATGGCGGTTTGATAAAGGATAGGTGTTAGAGCCCCCATATCCGTAATGGAGGTGGTGATAATTTCATCCCCCGGTGCCGGATCGATGGCAGCGATCGCCGTGTGGACTGCGGCGGAACCGGAGGCGCAGGCGTATGCGTACTTCACGCCAATCAAATCGGCAAAGTCTTTTTCCAGTTGCTTTACAAAAGTCCCTTTGGTGCTGGTTAAGGTTCCGCTGCGAATCGCTGTGGTTAGAAGTTGGATCTCTTCATCGCCAAGGGTCCGTCCGGTTGCATCTTGATCGGAGGGAAGGGTAAGACGCTGGTCTTGAACAAGCATGGTTTTAAAAGCTCCTTGATTTTAATGAAGTGTTATTTACGAGACTGGTCTCGTCGGTTACCTTGACGATAAATCGCACTGGCGAGATAAAAAATTTCTTCAAAATAACTTTTACTTTGCACTGCCAAAATTCCTAGACTAAACAACTGAATAGATAGCATTAAAGTCATGCCACCAATAATAAAAGCATGGGGAGCTTGCTGAAAGGCTTCGGCAACGGCTTCCGTCGGGTCGGGAAAGCGGGTCGTTTGTGCGAGCAGTTGATAATTATTCCAACAGTGAATTAAAACCCACGTATTGGCATACAACGACAGCAGAAATAAAACCAAACTCGGCAAAATAAAAAACATGACAGGCCGAAAAATAAACCCGTAGAAAACAATGGCCCAGGTGTGCCGCAGGATTTTCATGCTGGACTGCCGAGGCTTGGGTTGGCGCGAAGGATCTGACTCTGAACTCAGGGGTGCCTCTGCCCAGTGCAAATGGGCAGGCACCTCTTCCACCTTGGCCCCTAACAATTGCGCTTTATGAATAATTTCGGGATTGATATCCATCCCCGTTGCCTTGAGATTGAGCCCCTTAATAAAGGAGGATTCATAAATGCGGACCATGCCAGTAAATGTGGATAGGGTCCGCTTTGCGGTCAAGGCTAAAAAGCGATTGGCCCAAACGCTTAACGCCTTTCGCATATAGGGCACATTGGACACTTTACCCCCCGGCATATAGGGAGCCGCAACCACCACCTGCGCTTGAGTTTCTAGAATTCTTTCGAGTAGAATATCAATATGATAGGGGGCATAACTAAGATCCACATCCAGGGTAATGATGTAGTCACCC
>JBAVRC010000555.1:0-5364 GCA_049694615.1 Thermosynechococcaceae cyanobacterium
AGTTCGATAGGATTGGATTGGCTGACGTAACATCTGTTCCTGCACAAAGATTGCTGAATATAAAGCTGACTCTCTGCCAATGAATCCTAATTTTTTCAGCCTTCTCTTCAGGTGTCTCTTGCTCTTCTTCAGAAATAATTTTCCCAAGTACCGAGGTTTCTATGAGGCCATCAGAATATTTTTCTGCGACAGTCATCGAAATCCTTACAGCGGCACCTTCATCCACCCAAGGATGATCGGCAATAGCAAAGACTATACGAATTGGATTTTTCTGACTTTGATGGAAGTCAATAACTGTTCGCTGACGAACTTGATGAATGCTATTTGTAGTGATCAGTCCAAATATCTGAATTGCATTTTTTCTCGCAAGATCGGCGGCTTTGTGCCACCAATACATTACAAAATCAACTGTCTCAGGCACGTCCTTGTAAGCTTTCCTTAACGCTTCTGCATATCCATCACCAAGCGCTTCCCTCATCCGTGCATTCCCAATAAACGGCGGATTCGACACCACATAATCCGCCTCCGTCCACTCCGCCGCCCGTGCATTTAAATACCGATAAATCACCACCTGATCGCTCGGATCCGGCACCTCCTCCCCCGTCACCGGATGGCGCATCATCTGCCCACCCCAGCGCGTCCTCACCTCCCCCGTCTTCGCATCCACATCCGGCACCATCCCGTCATAGGCCAACACTGCATCCCGATTTTCAATATTGCCAAATGCCTGCAACACAGGCTCCGGCGGTGCTGCATTACCATAGCGCTTGAAATACCATTGCAAATAGCCAATCCAGATCACCAGCTCCGCGATCGCCGCCGCCCGTGGATTAATCTCAATCCCCAAAAACTGCGATGGGTTAATTTGCTCCAGCCCAAGCTGTACATTACCTGCGATGTCTACCAGACGGGCGATCGCCTCCTGCTCCAGCCCCTTCAGCAAATCCAGCGTCACATACAAAAAATTTCCCGTCCCGCAGGCTGGATCCAAAATCCGCACCTGCCGTAACTCCGCCAAAAAATCCTGAATCTCCTGCTCTGCCTTCTTCCGCTGCGCCGCCGTCGGCTCCTGCCCCTCCGGTGTTTCCAGAATCCGCTTTAACTCCAGCTCCACCTCATCCCACTGCTGCCGCAACGGCTCCATCACCACCGGACGCACCAACCGCTCCACATACGATCGCGGCGTATAGTGTGCCCCCAACCGACTGCGCTCCTTCTTCTCCAGCGCCCGCTCCAGCAACGTCCCAAAAATGGCAGGCTCCACCTGACTCCAATCCTTCGCCGCCGCCGCATACAGCACCTCAAGCTGATCCTTCGGCAACTCAAACGCCGTCGCATCCTCAAAAAAGCTGCCATTAAACTTCAGAATGCGCTCAAATCCAAACGTGCCCCCTGTATTCATCGTCTGCCACAGGGCTTCAATTTCAGACTTGAACGTATGCGGGTTCGGAATCCAGCGATCGCGCAACGCTTTTGTAAACACCTCCCCCTTTAATAGCTCCACATCCTCCGCAAACATCGTAAAAATGCAGCGCATCAAAAAATTAGCCGTTTGGTGGGGTTCCCGTCCCTGCTCCTCCAGCCACCGCGATAGCTTCGCCAATTCCGCCGCCACCTCCCGCGTCACCCGCGCCCGATACTTTTCTGGGTTCAGCGACTGCGGATCCGTAAAAATGGCCACAAAGCGATCAAAGATTTCTGGCTGCGCCAAATCATTCAGATTGATCTGCTTGCGCGCCCCATAGCTGCCGTATTCCCCGCTAAACCCCTCCCACACCTCAAAATGGGAACCAATATCGCAGGTCATCAAAAACGGCGGCAGCGTTGGCAACATCCGGTTGTAGGCATAAGACTTCGCCTGGTTAAACGCCTTCTGCATGGCATCCTTATAGGTCTTTGTCCCACGTTTCCCGTGTCCCTTACTCGAATCTGTACTGCCCTGCTTCGCCTCAATTAAAAAGTGACCTTCCTTGTAAAAGTCCGCAAACCGCGTCGTCTCAGCCTTCTCCGTGTAAAACTTGATGTCCTTGTCAAAGCAATAGCGATCGCCCTCCACGCTTCCCTTCGGCGGTGGTCCATCTACACCTAAGGCAATGCAAAGATCGCCAAAAAACGTTTGATAATTAGCCCGTTCATTCCCCTCAGAACCCAACCACTTCTTGAGAAAATTCTGAATTTGCTTACCATCAGATTCATTCATGTCATTGTTCTCTAGTCGCGTATCTTGGCTGCTTTTGGGGAAAATTCAAGTTTGGTTCACATGCTGACAAATATTTTTTTAAGAGAGACAATTCTAGACAGCTATGGATGCTGATGGGTAGGCTACCCTAAAATTGAAGGCTACCACTCAACTCCACCGTTTTGTTACAAATTTAGTAAAATCCTGACAGGCTGACCTTGTTCGCCTTAATTGCAAGACTGAGTGAAATATTAGAATTGGTTAAGTATAAATACTTAGCGCAAAATTGGGATCCGCCCAGATTGGGATTGGATTGGGAGGAGGTGGATTTGTGGGTTCTTAAATTTCCCATTAAGGTTCACGATGACCATTTTGACTTTTGAGGTTAATTCGAGAAAGGTAATGACTTCTGTCGATCGCAATTTCGCGTCGCAGACGGCTAGAGATGGAAATTTCCGGGTTAGAGCTTGAGGAGGTCATTGCCAAGCTTGAACAACATCATCGCCAGCAACGGTTAAATCGCGTGAAGTCAACATAATGGAAGTGGCGATCGCACACAACCTCTGCTCATCAGTGCTGTCCAAAGCGAAATAGCCCGAACTAGAATTCGAATTCCTGTTTGGGAACGGAGTGTTCAAGAAGTTAAGACTGAGTGGAACTTGCTATGAGCAATCAGCTCTGCCCTCCCGATTTAGAAGCAGCTAAACGCCTTTTAGCAAATTTGCGTCAAACGCATTTTGAAATTCAGGATTTTAATCTAGATTTAGAAGAAATTACTGCTCGCATTGAGTATGATCTTCGTCAACAAAAACTAATTCGAGAAAGACAATCGCTTGGATATTCTTTCCAGTTTGGTCACCCGCCGTTCCAACACAGAAAAACGTCGGTGCCATTCTAAAGGATGTTGGGAGTCAGGTTCAAGCATGTCTCAAGCGAGATCAGCAAAAAACTTTAGCAAGGGGTTGCTTCATCCCTATCCTAGCATCGCATCTTGCCTGCCCTGACGCTGTGCACCTTCAGCCAACCTTTAGAATTAAGACAAGATCCCAATTCGGTTCGGATAGAAAAGCCATTGCACTTGCCCACGTTCGGCTGAGCGCTCACGTCGAAGCCTAAATCCACCACCTTGGAGGACTTTGAGTTCAGAACCCCCCAAAATTGGAGGGTCAGGGGGCCGAGTGCAAGAATGGTTGAGCTTTACGAACCGAATGGGTAAAACTCCCGCCCTATCCTCATTGCCCAAGCCCATGCAAACCTCAGTCGAATTTATCGATGCCTTCGATGTCATCGTCGTCGGTGCAGGCCACTCCGGTTGCGAAGCCGCCCTCGCCGCAGCCCGCCTAGGCTGTCGCACCCTCCTGCTCACCCTCAACCTCGACAAAATTGCATGGCAACCCTGTAACCCCGCTGTCGGTGGACCCGCCAAATCCCAACTTACCCACGAAGTCGATGCCCTCGGCGGCGAAATTGGCAAAATGGCTGATCGCACCTACCTGCAAAAACGCCTCCTCAACAACTCGCGCGGGCCAGCCGTCTGGGCACTTCGCGCCCAAACCGACAAGCGCGAATACGCCGCCGTCATGAAAACCATTGTCGAAAACCAGGACAACCTCACCGTGCGCGAAGGCATGGTCACCGATCTCGTCCTCGGACCCAACGACGAAATTGTCGGCATCCACACCTACTTCGGCGTCGCCTTTCAATGCAAAGCTGTTATCTTAACCACCGGAACCTTCCTCGGCGGTCGCATCTGGGTCGGGAACCGCTCCATGGCCGCTGGACGGGCCGGAGAATTTGCCGCTGAAGGACTCACCCATACCCTCCAACGCCTCGGCTTCGAGACGGGACGCCTGAAAACGGGTACCCCTGCCCGTGTGGATAAACGCTCCGTCGATTACAGCAAAATGGAACCGCAACCGCCGGACGACGCCGTGCGCTGGTTTAGCTTTGACCCCGACGTATGGGTTGAACGGGAGCAACTCTATTGCCACATCACCCGTACCACTCCCGAAACCCATCGCCTCATCCGCGAAAACTTACACCTGTCCCCCGTCTATGGCGGCTGGGTGGATGCCAAAGGACCGCGCTATTGTCCCAGCATCGAAGACAAAATTGTCCGCTTTGCCGACAAAGAAAGCCACCAAATCTTCATCGAACCCGAAGGCCGCGATATCCCTGAACTCTATATCCAGGGCTTTTCCACCGGATTGCCGGAAAGCTTGCAACTGCAACTGCTGCGATCGCTCCCTGGTATGGAACAATGCGCCATGCTGCGACCCGCCTATGCCGTCGAGTACGACTACCTCCCCGCCACCCAGTGCTACCCCACCCTCATGACCAAAAAAATTGAGGGGTTATTCTGCGCCGGACAAATTAACGGCACCACTGGATATGAAGAAGCTGCGGCCCAAGGGATTGTCGCCGGAATTAACGCCGCCCGCTTTGTCCGCCGACAAGACATGCTCATCTTCCCCCGCGAACAGAGTTACCTGGGTACCCTCCTGGACGACCTCTGCACCAAAGATCTGCGCGAACCCTACCGCATGCTCACCAGTCGCTCGGAATATCGCCTCATTCTCCGATCCGATAATGCCGATCAACGCCTCACCCCCATCGGTCGCGAAGTCGGCCTCATCGACGATCGTCGCTGGGACTTGTACACCCGCAAACAAGCCCATATCACCGCCGAAAAAGAACGGCTCCATGCCACCCGACTCAAAGAACAGGATCCCACGGGCGTGGCGATCGCCACCGAAACCCGTCAAGCCATCAAAGGGGCGATCGCCCTAGCCGACCTGTTGCGTCGCCCAACCATCCACTATGCCGATCTGGATCGCTATGGATTAGGTGCTCCCGGCTTAGACAACTGCGAAAAAGAAAGCGTCGAAATTGAAATTAAATATGCAGGCTACATTCAACGCCAAACCAAACAAATCGAACAAACCAGCCGTCAAGAACATCGTAAACTGCCCCCAGACCTGGACTATGCCAAAATCCAAACGCTTTCGATGGAAGCCCGCGAAAAACTCGCCAAGGTCAAACCCCTAACCATTGGCCAAGCCGCTCGCATCGGTGGGGTTAACCCTGCCGACATCAATGCCTTGCTAGTCCATCTGGAAACCGCCGCCCGATTAACTGCGATCCCCTAAGCCTTACTCCGTCTGAAAAGTCAACACTTGAGGTGG
>JBAVRC010000556.1:0-3770 GCA_049694615.1 Thermosynechococcaceae cyanobacterium
GCGATAGAAGGCTTCCCCATTGAATTGGTTTTCATCGTTAACTCCTGGGCGAGAAGGTAAGTCGTTTAGGAATGGTTGACCAATTGCCACACCCAGCAAGGAACCTGGAATCAAAAGATCCTTATACCCAATCCCTGCCATCCAGGTCTGAGCAATAAAGTCTTGGTTCACCCATAACGGATTGCCAAGGTCATCATAAGGCAGAGCCGTTGCACCACCATAAGACTTCGCTGATGAAATACCATAACGACCAAAGAAACCCAACCGTCCAAAGCTGACTTCCGCATTGATCCCACCTGCATTTTGGGAAATATTGGAAGTGGCTGAGTTGGTGTATTGCAAACGCACCGCAAAGTTATTTTTCTTATCTTTGCCAAACTTATTGGCATACTCCAACTCCACCGTACCCTGATAGGGATCGCCAAATAATCCGCCGCCAAACGTATTAGCCACTGAATTAAATGGACTGGAGGCAATGTAAACCGCTTTGAGCGAGAAAGGGCCACCATTGATATTCCAGTTTAAGCCAGCACCGGCTCCACCAAAGAAATTAACCTGATAGGGGTTAATCAGTGGGTTATTAATAAAGAACCAGGAACTAAATCCATTGACCGGGTTGGTGTAGCTATTGAGGTCAATGATATCGGTTGCATAAAACAAAGGGCCAACTGTGACGTTCAAATCCTTGGCAGGTTTGAAAGAGTAGGACAGACGATACAACCCAACACTGCTGGGATACCCGGACCAATAATATTGTCCTGGAACAAATAAGGATGTTGCCGTACCTCCTGCACTGGTGCCACTTGTATTGTTATTATTTGTCGGGGTGCCGCCAATATTTCCAGCGCCGATAAAATCTCTTCCGTTATTGCCAACAAATAGCGTGGTTTGCAATAGGTCACTACCACTAAAGCTGGTATTGAAACTTAACTGCACAGCTGCAAGAGCACTCGCCCTTGAATTGGTCAGTATATTATTGCCAAGAGGAACGTTGTCAGGATCTATATACCTTTTGCCAGTTGAACGACCAGCAAGATCACCATATTGGCCTGTAAATACAGCAATACCGCTCAGCTTCGTCGTCGTCGAAAACTGCTGGGCTTCTAGGGTGGCTGCTCGGGCTTCCAGGCCATCGACGCGACCTTTCAGCGTGGCCAATTCTGCCTTAAATTCTTCTTGCAGTGCTTTAACCGTTGCCAAGTCTTCTTTGGTGGCAAAGCGATCGCTGATTTGATCTAAACAGGCATTTAGGGCTGCTGCCATTTCATAACGAGTTGCTGCTCGGTTGCCCCGGAAGGTGCCATCGGGATACCCTGCAATACAACCGTATCGTTCTACCAACGATTGCAAGGCTTGGAAGGCCCAATCTGTGGGTTGCACATCCGACAATTGCGAAATGGAAGTAACTTGTCCAACCGCATCTTGTTCGGACTTGAGGTCTTGTATCAGCCCCTTAACGTTTTTGTCAGGGCTAACGGCCTGAGCGAGCTGAAACGATGGGTCAGACGTTGGGGGTAGGGTGGTTTCCCCTGACTGAACCGTCGGCTGGAACTTTTCAGTTGCCTGAACCGACATGGAACTGAGGACCCCAGCCAAGACAGCTGAAGGCAACAACAGCACCTTAAACATAAAGCGTGCAATCATATTCAAACTCCTCGTACACACACACTAAAAAATGCCTTAAGCCCCAAAATAAGGGGATCAGCAGTCAAAAAAACCAAAATTAGGCGAAAAAGCGTCTTAGAATCAAAATAACGCTAAAACCGAGTCAATCAATTTAAGGTCAAGAATAGGTCGCTTGTTCCCCTAACCCATTAGTTTCATCACTTAAAGTAACATCCTAAAGAACCTCTTGGCCGATCCTCATGTAAAATTTTACGAAAAACAAGCCTTGTGAAGGTAAGTGATGAACCAGACCCTCCAACGATCCCCCAGATTGTAGACTTCTTCGTAAAGAAACCATGCTAAGCGAATAAAGGGGGCATATTTGTACTTTTTTATACGATAAAGGGACAAATCAACCTAACTTATGGTTTATTGTCGACTTCATCTAAAATTCCTCTCAATTTGCTGAGTCCTAGTCGAATTCGCGTCTTGACCGTTCCTAAGGAGAGTCCAGTCTGAGTTGCAATTTCAGATTGAGATAGGCCGCTATAGTAGGCCAGTTCAATGATCTGCCGTTGCTCGACTGGAATCTTTGCCAGTGCCGCCAAAACGCGATCGCGCCGCTCTTGAATCATGAGATGCTCTTCTGGTTCGTTGGGGCCAACCGTTGGTTGCACCTGAACGGCATCAGTTGCGGCACTGACCACTTTAGCTTGACGCTGTTTGGAGCGGAGTCGATCCAGGGCACGACTCCGGGTCATCATAAATAACCAACTGTCCACCCTGCCCCGATTGGTATTGTAGGATGCTGCCGTGTGCCATACCTGTCCGAACACATCCAGCACAATCTCTTCCGCCTCTTCCGCCGAACTGAGCATCTTGAAGGCAACTGCATACAGAACCCGCGCATAACGATCATAGAGTTCGGACAAGGCGGATTGGCTGTGTTCGGCAATCGATTGCACCAGTGAAATATCGTCTGCGACGTTCTGGATGGTCATGCAAGAATGTATCCGCAGCCTCGTGAATATGGTGTACGCCTGATGAAGGAGATGGTTCAACGGCCCTTTACAGATGAAACTCTGCCTTCTAAGGCGATCGCCCTAAAAGTCAGAGTAGCCCATAAAGCCAGTTCTCTCCAAAGGAGTCGGAATGTGGAACAATGGAAGCAACCTGCATCCATTGCTAAACAAGCACTTTTGATTTGTCGCTGATACCCATGGGCAACGTTTACACCGTAGAAATTAAACATGCCGGAACCATTCAAACGATTTCGGTTCCTGAAGATCAAACCATTTTGGCAGCTGCCCATGCAGCAGGGATCGATTTGCCCACCTCTTGTGGCGCTGGGGTCTGTACAACGTGTGCCGCTCAAATTCTAGACGGCGACGTCGATCAGTCCGAAGCGATGGGCTTGGGGCCAGACATTATGGCGCAAGGTTATGCACTGCTTTGCGTGTCCTATCCTCGCTCTGACCTCAAAATTGAATCCGAAAAGGAAGAGGTGGTGTATCACCTCCAATTCGGACAATTCCAGCAGCGTTAGCTCCTAGGATCTAAAACCATTCAATGGCCCATTGTTTTGGAACCACACCCCCATGACCACTCATTTTATTGAAGCTGAAATCGATCTGACGGTAACCAACGCTGATACAGATCTCCGACAGGCGATCGAATCTCAGTTGAAGTCCCAAGGCGAACCTTTACGCTGGGCGATCGCAGCAGTGAATGATAAAACCGCTTGCGTCGAAGCCGTGATTCTCAAAGCGTCCCATTCCGTCGCCTAAGCATTGTCATGCAACGTCCTTTTACCGTCGCGCTGATCATCCCGACGGGCATTGGAGCGGCCATTGGCGGCTATGCTGGGGACGCATTGCCCGTTGCACAGGCAATGGCGGCGGTGTGCGATCGCCTCATTACCCATCCTAATGTCCTTAACGGCGCGCAACTGTACTGGCCCATTCCCAATGCCTGGTACGTGGAAGGGTATGGGTTAGATCAGTTTGCGGCTGGACAATGGGGACTGCGCCCCGTTCATGGCAATCGGGTGGGGTTGGTACTGGATCGGGGCATAGAACCGGACTTGCGTCTGCGTCACCTGCAAGCGGCGGATGCCGTGCGCGCAACATTGGGTCTCAATCTCACTGAGGCGGTGTTGACCGATG
>JBAVRC010000557.1:0-3862 GCA_049694615.1 Thermosynechococcaceae cyanobacterium
GTTGTCCATTCCGTGGGTGGATGGGCTGCTCTGGTTGGGGCGGCAGTCTTGGGTCCTCGTCTAGGCCGCTACAATGCCGATGGTAAGGGTAATGCGCTTCCTGCTCACAACATGGGTTTTGCCACTCTGGGTTGTTTAATCTTGTGGTTAGGTTGGTTTGGTTTTAATCCTGGCTCGACTATGAATGCAGATGGTCGCTTGATCGCCCATATTGCGATGACCACCAATATGGCTGGAGCCACTGGAGGGATTGCCGCAACGATCACTGCTTGGTTGTATCTAGGCAAACCTGATTTGTCCATGATTGTCAATGGCATTCTTGCGGGTCTAGTTGGTATTACCGCTAGTTGCGCGTTTGTTACGGTTTCCTCGGCTGCAATGATTGGTATTGTGGCGGGGGTTATTGTCGTCTTTGCTGTGGGATTTTTTGACAAACTCCAGGTTGATGATCCGGTTGGTGCGACTTCGGTTCACCTGGTCTGTGGTATCTGGGGAACGCTGGCCGTTGCGCTCTTTTCCGTTGGGCCTGAATACGACATCGGTAATGGGTTCGTGCTCTATACTGCAGGGCCTGCAGCGGGAGTTTTTTACGGAGGGTTTAGCCAGCTTTTGCCTCAGTTGGTGGGGATTTTGTCGGTAGGTGGATTCACGGTAGCCTTTAGCTTTATTGCTTGGTATGGGATTGCACTCCTCACGAAAGGAATTCGTGTCCACACCAAAGAAGAGGTCGACGGACTCGACATCAGCGAGCATGGCATGGAAGCCTATGCTGGTTTTCCAAAAGAGATGATTTCGTCTGAACCTTAGAAGGTCCCTAATCAAGTTGCGTCGATGAACCAGCGGCAGACCGTTTGATAATAATCAAGCGGAGCGTGAACTTACCGCGATCAAACTTCAAATAGAACATGTTGTCTCGTTCAGATCTTCATGATCGAGCCAACATGTTCTGTCGTATTCTTAGCTATCTCTTCACTCTGCGTAAACAGGGCTAGAATGTGTCGGGACGCTCTCACTGCGCTGTTCTACGGTAACCTTAGGACATTCATTCCTACTCCAGACTGAGCAGTAACCATGAATCTAGGTCATTTGCCACTTCATCTACCCCTTCTGATCTCAGTTGGCTTACTCGCACACCAACCTGTCTCGAATGCATTAACCCTCTTCAATCTTCATTCACGCCATTCCTCTTCCCTCCAACCCCTCATTCCAGGACTTACGCTAACCACTCCATCAGAAATAGCGCTATCTTTAGCCCAATCGCAAGAGGCACCAAATGCCCAACTCACAACCCTCGTTCAATTTTCCTTTGGGAATGGAGCATACGCCAATAGCCCGCTGACGCTGGGAAAAGATGGCAATTTCTATGGCATGACATCCAATGGCGGGAATATTGCCTTTTGTCCACCGTTGGGATGTGGAACTTTTTTCAAAATGACGCCAGCGGGAAAACTGACCACACTAGAAATTTTTTTCGATCTGGCTTTTGGCTTTTTACCGAGTGGCGGATTTGCCTTGGGCCGAGACGGAAATTTTTATGGATCCACCTTTGCGGGCGGGGGTAATTTGGATGGCAATATCCTCAAGATGACGCCAGGAGGGAAAGTCACGAAAGTGGTTGATTTTCGAGGAATTAATGGCAGGAGTCCCTATGCAGGCTTGATTTTGGCTAATAACGGGACATTCTATGGCACCACTCAAGAAGGTGGATCGAGTAACCGTTGTTCTAGCGATGGATGCGGTACCGTGTTTCAAGTAACGCCTGCGGGCAAGCTGACGACGCTGGTCAATTTTGACAAGCTTAATGGAGAGAAGCCCTCTGGCCGTTTGCTTCAACTCAGCGATGGCAGTTTCTACGGTACAACCGAAGCAGGCGGAGACAATAATCGCGGAACCGTGTTCAAGCTGACTCGTACAGGGCAATTTAGATCCCTGGTCAGCTTTAGAGGACGCAACGGCAAATCTCCACAATCTGGATTGACATTAGGCAAGGACCAGACCCTGTACGGCACCACTGCAGAGGGGGGGACGGGGATCCAATGTGTTGGGGGTTGTGGCACCCTATTCAAGATGACGCCATCAGGCGAATTGAAGACGCTGTTTAACTTTAATGGCAAAAATGGAAGCGAACCGATTGCGGAGTTAACCCTAGGGAAAGATGGTAATTTATATGGCACTACCCTGAGCGGTGGGACCAGCAAACAGTGTACAGATGGTTGCGGTACCATATTCAAAATTACCCCTTCTGGGCGACTGACAACGCTGATCAATTTTAACGAGAAAAATGGGTCGAACCCTTCTGCTGCAATGGTAATAGGCAATGATGGTCGGTTTTACGGAACCACCTTTCTAGGTGGAAAAAATGGTGCCGGAACGGTGTTTAGATTAAGCATTTAAACCAAGTAAATATGCTGGACTTTGAGGGATACTTGAACAGAGTTGATTTAATGTGAATTGAAGATCGCACTAGATCTAATAATCCTGCCTCATTGCAAATTTTGGCGCTACAGGATCGCTCGCTTAGTGGCTGTTCCTTTATAGGTATAAGCTGCGATCGCAGGTAAATCTTTCATGACAAAGCGCTCCAACTTAACGGAGTCAAAGTGCTTTTCAATGAGCGCCTCAATATTGCGATTGAGGTGGCAACCGTCCCCAATAACCTTTTGTAAAGGGGTTAAACGGTTCTGCCAAACTTGGATTTTAGGGACATCGCTTAATCCATGTTCAATAAAGATAAACGTTCCACCAGGCTTTAGGACACGGTAAATTTCGTCCAGTGCCATGTCAACCTGAGAAATACTGCATAGCGTCCAGGTGCTGACGACATGGTCGAAGGTATTGTCCGCCATCGGTAATTGCTCGCCATTCAATACCCGTTGTTCAACCTTGATCGCAGAAGCCAGAATGCGTCGTTGAGCCAGCACATTCATGCCGGGATTTACATCAACCGTCGTGAGTTTGTGAACGGCAGTGGGATAGAAGGGTAAGTTTAATCCAGTACCAAAGCCAATCTCAAGAATTTCTCCATTGAGATTCGCCAAAATTTCCTGTCTATATTTCGAGAGTTCTGGAGAAGACATACTCCAGTCCAATAGTCGCGGAAAAATAACCTGATTATAAAATCCCATAAAATTTTACGAAGACACTTAAGAAACGATTGCATCTCGACGGGCCATTACAGCATAGAAAGGATCTCCATTTGACAGACCTAGCATTTGAAACAGGTTACCCATCGGCGATGATCTAGAAATTGTTTGAATCGCTTCAAAGCCATTAATCGCTTGAAAGTATCGTTTTACAAGCTCCAATCGTTCTGGTTCAGAACTGTCTCTCCAGATTTGAATTGCTTTTTGAAAGAACATACGATTTGAGAAGCTTACAATTGAAACACCACCTGGTTTTAGAATACGGTAAATCTCTGCAAAAATAGCTTCCGGATATTGTAAATATTGCACAGAAACCGCATTCAAAACGGCATCGAATGACTGGTCAGGGAAGGGGAGTTTTGGTTGCTGATTGAGGTCTTGAACAAAGTAATGATCTAATCGGGGGTTACGTGCCAACTCTTCACGGCTTAAGCCGTGTCCTTCTACATGGGCAAAACTCATATCATCCGGGAGATGAGATACCCAACTACTCATTAAATCCAGGATTTTCATGTCTAAATGTAACTGTTCCCGATACAATTCAGTCAGTTGCTGAATGAATCCATCATCAACATGGGTTACGAATCGGGGAAAACGATAGAATTCTGCATCGTCTGAAGGATCTATTTTGACCCGATGATCTGGATAAAGCATTGTGGGTTAGGAACAATGGCGAGTATTTATATATCTTAACATTTCGCTTCAACTCGCCCCAAGCT
>JBAVRC010000558.1:0-2071 GCA_049694615.1 Thermosynechococcaceae cyanobacterium
TGATGGTTCGTCGATTAGAGCCTAAAATCCAAGCTGGGTAGGCTGTCTGCTAACTTTTCAAACAGGTTCTTAGAGAGGATGTGCAGTAACATCAAAGAAGCATTATTTGCCTTCGCTAGTGCAAGAGATGCTTCAAAAACATACTTCCCTCTAGGAGAATTATCGAATGCGACTAAAATATGTTGGTACATATTCGCTCCTTCATTTCAAATTGAGAAAATGAGGCGAATGCTTGTTCTAGTTGGTTTTGGCGTATTACAGCAGAATGTTGGCGTCTGCAGGCATCCCAGGCTTGGCTAATCCTCCTGGTCGATCGATGGAAAGCTTGACCCCAAACACCTGCTGGACGCGATCGCGTTGGAAATAGATATTTTCTGGCGTAAAGGAAGCTTTGGCATCAATCGCAGTAATCCGGGCATTGAGCGGTTGTTTATGGTTCGGATCGTTATCCAAAAAGACTTTGGCAGCCTGTCCGACGCGGATCCGCCCCAATTCGCTTTCTGGGATAAACCCTCGGAGGTAGACATTATTAAAATCCACAACTCGAAGCAATGGACGAGTCGGAAGCACAACGGTACCGGGTTCGACATTGCGCACGGTCACCACACCATCGATAGGACTCAAAACCGTCAGGTTATTGAGCCGCGATTGCATCAGATTACGCGTGGCGATCGCCGTTCTCACATTCGCCTGAGCTGTCGCCAGGAAGGCTCGGGTCTGGGCTAACCGATCGTGCAGGCTGGCAATTTGATTTTGTTGACGGTTCGGATTCAAGTGCGTCGTTTGCGCTTGAATTTGTTTCCCTTTCGCAACTTCCACGGCTCGACGGGCTGCCTCGACCGCAACCTGTCGGCTTTTCAACGTTGCTGCGGCAGTATCGTAGGTGGTTCTTGCCAAATCTGCACGCTGCCGATCGATTGCGCCTACCTTGGCAAGGGTTGCATAGCGATCGCGGTCTACCCTCGATTGTTCTAGCACAGCCTTTACTTCTTCTACTTGAGCTTGCGATTGTTGTACTAAGGCTTGAGCGGTTTCAACAAGACCTTGCGCTTCGGCGATTTTACCCTGACTATCGCCCTGGGCTTGCTGCAATTCCAATCCAGCCCCATCGATTTGCTTCTGCAACACGGCAATTTGGATCTGTGCCTCGGCGGCTTTGGTCTGCGCTGCCTCGACTTGAGCTGTGGCAGCTTGCAACTCTGAGCGAATTTCTGCATCATCTAGACGCACCAACAACTGCCCTTTTTTAACAACTGCCCCTTCCCGCACCATCACTTTTTCGACACGCCCTGTAGATTTGGTGCTGACATCGGTCTCATAACCCTCAATGCGTCCGCTGAGCGGAATGACATTGAGGGGTAAAGGTCGGAGAAAATACCAGGTCCCAATCCCTGCACCTGCAAGTAACAATAGTCCCAATCCACCCCATATCCAGCGTCGCCGCTGGGGCGGAGGGGAAGGCAATGGAACGAATTCAGGAGAGGATTCCTGAGAGACTTCAATTGAGGTGTCAGTTTCTCCAGGAAGCAGTGGGGTTTCAGGATCTGATGGAGGATGAAGCGTTTGCGTCATGAGTACGAATCTCCCTAGGCAAAATGAGATTAATGATTCCCCATTCGTAATCATATAGGGACAGTATGAAGACTTTGTGAGCAATTGAGTTCTATGTCCGTTTAGGGCGGCATTAGCTGTTCGACCTTCAAAATCGGTTAGGTCAGTTGTTTCCGATATTGACTGGCACTGATGAGCAAAATGATCACCGCAAAAAACAAGAGGGCGATCGCATTCATCCACAGCACCTCCAACCCAATCCCTTTCAGCAAAATACCGCGTACAATCACCAAATAGTGATAGAGCGGATTCAGAAGCGTTACGGTGCGAAAGAAAGCAGGCATACTGTTTACCGCTGTGAGGGCACCGGATAGCAAAATCAGCGGGATATTGAGAAAAAATCCCACCAAAATGGTCTGTAATTTGTTCTTCGAGAGCGTGGAGATGGTCAACCCCAAGCCAACGCCGATTTGGATATAAGGTGAATTCCGATAACTAAATTACCGTCTTCAAGTATGCG
>JBAVRC010000559.1:0-3554 GCA_049694615.1 Thermosynechococcaceae cyanobacterium
CCAGGGAGCGGCGTAATCATAAACCCGCCGGTTTCTGTTTGCCACCAGGTGTCCACAATGGGGCAGTGTTCCTTGCCAATCACTTGGTGATACCACATCCAAGCTTCTGGGTTAATGGGTTCGCCCACGGTACCCAAAATTCTTAGGGAAGACAAATTCCGGGCGTTGGGGTGCTGGTCGCCCATTTTGATAAAGGTGCGAATGGCCGTCGGAGCGGTGTAAAAAATATTGACCCCGTATTTTTCGATCACATCCCAAAAACAACCTGGATTGGACGGACGCGGCACCCCTTCGTACATGACAGTGGTGGCTCCGTTAGACAGGGGACCGTAGACGATGTAGCTATGTCCGGTAATCCAGCCCACATCGGCGGTGCACCAGTAAACATCGGTGTCTTTGAGGTCAAAGGTCCATTTTGTCGTCATGTGGGTGTACAGGTTATAGCCGCCTGTGGTGTGGACAACGCCTTTCGGTTTGCCCGTGCTGCCGCTGGTGTAGAGAATAAACAGCATATCTTCGCTGTCCATCGGCTCGGCAGGGCAATCGGCGGAGGCGGTAGCTTGGAGTTCATGCCACCAATGATCTCGGCCTGCTTCCATGTGGATGGCTTCTTTGGTCCGCTGCACCACCAACACATTTTGCACCGACGGGGCGGCGTTGTTGGCCAGAGCGTTATCGACCTGTTCTTTGAGGGCCACCACCTTATCTTTGCGGAATCCGCCATCGGCGGTGATCACCAGTTTGGCTTGGGCATCCACTAGGCGATCGCGCAGAGCATCGGCACTAAACCCGCCAAACACCACGCTATGGGGCGCACCAATGCGGGCACAGGCCAACATGGCGATCGCCGCTTCGGGAATCATGGGCATATAGATGCCGACGCGATCGCCCTTTTGCACCCCCAGTTCCTTGAGAACATTGGCCATCTGGCACACTTCGCGATGGAGTTGGGCATAGGTGAGGGTGCGGGAGTCCCCTGGTTCGCCTTCCCAAATCAGCGCGGCTTTGTTTTTGCGCCAAGTGGTGAGGTGGCGATCTAAACAGTTATAGGAAATATTGAGTTTGCCACCCACAAACCACTGGGCAAAAGGCGGTTTCCAGTCCAAGGTCTGGGTCCAGGGTTCAAACCAGTGCAGTTCCTGGGCCGCCAATTCGGCCCAGAAGGCTGCTGGATCGGCTTTGGCCTTGGCGTAGAGGTGTTCGTAGTCGCTAAAACTTTTGATAGCGGCCTGTTGAGCCAGTGCAGCAGGGGGCTGAAACAGACGCTTTTCTTGCAGGATGGATTCAATAGTGGGGTTTGACATGGCCCTGAGTTGCAAACGCTGAAGGTGATAGTGGTCTGTTAATCAAGGTCGCATAGAACCTGGTGAGAATGTCGTTAAACGTTTCATTTCGCAATGGTTCGACCCTGAGAACGTGTCTGAAAAGTCGGCTAAGACCTTGACTGGATCTAGCCTTCTGATCAGGTTCAGAAATTGAAGTTTTGGCTCCGCTCAGCTTCAACACCGAGCGAAGCCGAAGATTAAGGTACAGCTAACTTGAATACTGTACCGCTTCCAGAAGTCCCACCCTCATTGGTCGTGCCATAGAACTTAGCATCCTTGGCCTGGATCAGTTCGGCCCAAGGTTCGCTTCCATTGCGCCCATTGAAGTTTACCAAGGTTGTAAGCGTGCCCCTGTTTTTAATGCTGAATACAGTTCCAGTCCCAGATGCCCTTTGACTATCGCTTTCGACTCTGCCCGAAGTGGTGCCGTAAAACCTGCCATCGCTGGCCTGAATGAGTCCGGCTAAGGGTTGGCTTCCGTTCCCGATGTTGAAGTTTGCCAAGATCGAAAGCGTTCCGTTGGGCGTCATCTTGAAAACCGTACCGCAACCTGAAAAGCAATTCTTGCTTGTCCCCCCTGCTGCCGTGGTGCCATAGAAATTGCCATCTTTGGCCTGGATAAGTCCGGCTATAGGCTCATCTCCATTGCGTCCATCAAAATTGACCAAGGTTGTTAGATCGCCATTGGCCTTCATGCGAAATATTGTCCCTTTTCTGGAAGTGCCGCCAAACCGGGTCGTTCCGTAAAAATGGCCGTCGTTTGCCTGAACTAGTTTCGCAGTGGGGAAATCGCCATTTTTGCCTCTGAAGTTGGCTAAAGTTGTCAGGGTTCCAGCGGCAGTCATTCGGAAAACAGTCCCCTTGTCGAAGGAGCCGCCTTGAGTGGTAGTGCCGTAGAAATTGCCGTCCTTGGCCTGGATCAGTTCGGCAGAAGGGTTGCTTCCATTCAAGCCATTAAAGTTTACTAGCGTTGCCAGCGTTCCATTAGCCGCCATCCTAAACACTGTTCCTCGGTTAAATCGTCCACCTCCAGAAGTCGTGCCGTAGAAATTCCTGTCGTTGGCCTGAAGCAGCGCAGCCACGGGATATCTGCCATTCGTTTGTTTGAAGTTTACCAGCGTTTTAAGGGTGCCATCTGGAGACAGTCTAAATACAGTGCCGCAATTGGAAAGGCAAGCCGAACCTGTTCCGCCCGCAACTGTCGTGCCATAGAAATTTCCGTCGTCTGCTTGGATGAGCGCAGCAGTAGGACTGCTGCCGTTCGTTCTTTTGAAGTTGACGACAGTTCTGAGTGTGGCACTCGCCGAAAGATGAGGAGCCGTTGGGATGGGGCGCTTAGCATTGGCGGCGTACACAAGTGCAATGATCGAAGAAAAGGCGATCGCGCCTACAGCAAAACTCGATTTCATCTTAAAACCTCCGTTTAATTAGAAAAATCATGAATCTCTTCTGCAAAAAATGCTAAAGGATTTGGGCTAAAATTCGCAATCGCACCTCAGGAAATTCAATTGCAGCGCTTTCGCGATAAAGGGATTTCCAAGCTTGAACTGTTTCCAGATCTAAAGTCCGTTGAATCGTTTTAGGTTTTTTCTTGGGTCTTTGAATCGTAAACGTCAGGACAGGTTCGACCAGTGGTGCTTCCCTTAAAGCTTTTGCCAATTCGTCAGTCATGGCAACTCGATTGCGACTCCCAGTCAATTTCAATCTTTGAGACCCTAAGGCAAGCTCAAAGCCGTTGACACCAAAGACTAAACCTTGTGAACGATCGTAGAGAAAGACATCTACAAACTGCTTATTCCAGTTCGTGATAATGCCGCTGCCTTTATCGAATACAGCAACATACTCACCCTCGAATTCGTCGCGAACTAAAACATTCGTTGACCAAGGAATGTTATTCCCGGCTCGCCAGGTTTCGCCCCGAACGACAGGGAGACCCGTATTTCTATCCGCCATTGTTTCGGATTTGTTTGCAGTTTTCTCCGAAGCATTCGGAAGCGCGTTGCTATACTTGGTGTTGACTTTTTCTTCCTGAATCGATTCGACTTTCCAAGGCTCGACCGCGACGACTTTAAAGTCAGGCGGGTTCATGCTATCTAGAATGCTAGGGTCGGCATCTCGATAGATGGTTTGCCAAGCTTGAATCGTTTTTGGGGTCGTAGATTGCGTCGTCTGCATCCCAGTGACGAAGAGTCGCACCCATACCAGATCAGGTTGTGCCGTGCGTAGCGC
>JBAVRC010000560.1:0-2510 GCA_049694615.1 Thermosynechococcaceae cyanobacterium
GACCCTTGAGAGCGTTAGGCACTAGCTTTCCACCTAAAGCCCGGTCAATGAAATAAGTAACAGGTTGCGCTTCGCTCACGCAGCTGAATGCATGAAGAGTTCACTGCGGATAGCCTCTTCAACCTGGAACCGCTCACAGCCATAACCCGCTGCCAAGTCATTCATTGACTCCCAGGCTTTATAGCGTCTTGCCATTATGGCTGTAGGGACGCCCAAAGGAAATACGGACATCAATGACTAACACCTTGGGAGAGTCTGGGGCATTGCCCCCACGAGTGAGGGGAAACAACCGGGTAACCAGTCCCTGTTCATCCCATTCAATTCGCTTGAGGATATGTTGCAAGGTTTTTTCCATTGCTAATTGGCCATCTTTGGAGACGTCAATGAGTTTGCCAACAGACTCAACGAAGCAAATCCACTCCATCTGTTTTGATGCGGCTCTGGCTAGTGGGTGGGAAAGCCCTAACGGTTGTTCTAGATAATCAAGTGCTGTCCGTACTTTGTCGAGTCGAATATGGTGTTGCTGTGGAATGACGCGCAACACATGGGCTTCTACGAGGTTGGAAGCTGGGGCTGAATGGGTTGATTTATTTAGGAAGCGGACGATGGGACTCGAACCCACGACGTTCAGCTTGGGAAGCTGACATTCTACCACTGAATTACGTCCGCCTGGATTACTAGGATAGCACCCGTTTGAGCCCTGTAGGCACCCCCGAAATCCTGCTCAAATGGGTTTCGTTCCGTCTTCAGGTGTGAAGCCCAATGCCTCTCTAAGCGTTTGGGCACGGGCAGAGATGGTGATCCAGTTGTTTGTCTTGACCAGGGTTGACGGAAATAGAGCACCAGCAATGCCAACGGCGATCGCCCCTGCCTGGATAAAACCTGCTGCATTTTCTAGGGTTACTCCACCGGTGGGAATTAGGGGAATTTGACCCAGGGGGCTGCGCAAGTGCTGTAGATAACTAACTCCCCCAACCGCCTGGATCGGAAAGACTTTAACGCTGGCGCAGCCAGCCTGCCAGGCGGTGATAATTTCTGTGGGGGTGAGCGCCCCCGCCACCATTGGCAGCCCCCGGTCCTGGCAAAAATCAATGAGAGCCCGATCGCTATGGGGACAAAACACAAACTGGGCTCCCGCCGCGATCGCCTCTTGAAGTTGGTTGCGATCCAAAATGGTGCCACCGCCAATCCAGCAATCGGGTAAAGACTCACGTAAATGCTGAATTAACGCCGCCGGGCGATCGCTATTCCAAGTAATTTCCAGAATTTTGATGCCTCCCTGGGCGACGGCTGTCGCCATCTGGATCCCCACATTGAAGTCATCAATCCGAATCACCGCGATCGCCCGTTGCTGCCGTAACCGGTCTAACCAACCCTGACTCGAAAAGCCCATACTGCGCGATCACTCTATTCTTGGAACCCAAATTCAATCTTGCCAAACTCTTGGGTCCGCTGGCCATTCCTGCGACCCAGCTATGGGCAACCACAGCGGTGTAAGATCATGAAGCTCTTTATAGGACTGCATTACTGCGATCACCTATGCTCGACCTCACTGGAAAAACCGCCCTAGTGACCGGAATCGCCAATAACCGCTCCATTGCCTGGGGCATCGCCCAACAACTGCACCAAGCGGGGGCCAATATTGGCGTCACTTACCTCCCAGATGAACGGGGTCGGTTTGAGCAAAAAGTTCGAGAACTGGTAGAAGAACCTCTGAAACCCAGTTTATTTCTGCCCCTGGATGTGCAAAACCCCGAGCAAATGGGGGCAACCTTCGCCACTATTGGTGAAAAGTGGGGCAAGCTGGATATTTTGGTCCACTGTATGGCCTTTGCCAACAAAGACGATCTAGGGGGTGACTTTAGCAACGTCAGCCGGGACGGCTTTAACCTGGCCATGGAAGTCAGTGCCTATTCCTTGGTCAGCCTCAGCCATGCTGCTAAACCTTTTATGGGTGAAGGAGGGAGTATTATTACCCTCTCCTATTTAGGTGGGGTGCGGGTAATTCCTAACTACAACGTCATGGGCATTGCCAAAGCCGCGCTAGAAATGAACGTCCGTTACCTCGCGGCTGAACTTGGCCCTACTGGGATTCGTGTGAATGGAATTTCCGCTGGCCCGATTCGGACCCTGGCGTCCTCGGCTGTCGGTGGCATTCTAGACATGATTCACCATGTCGAAGAAGTGGCACCCCTCCGCCGCACGGTTACCCAAACTGAAGTAGGAACCGCGGCCGCCTTCCTTTGTAGTACCCTGGCGAGCGGGATTACCGGGCAGATCCTCTATGTCGATTCTGGCTATTCGGTGATGGGGATGTAGAGCGCATTTACAGAGACTCGCGCCCACTAGATAGGGGTACAGAAACGGGAGAAGTATTCTACCAAGCTGGACTTGGCTGCTGTTCTTGGTGGCGCTTAGCCGTCACCAGTTGGGCATTCGGCTCTTCCACCCAAATTGCAAATCCCTTTGGGGTTTTGGTAATTAAACCATCGCTGTCGTTATCGTAGAGG
>JBAVRC010000561.1:0-1503 GCA_049694615.1 Thermosynechococcaceae cyanobacterium
TCTGGCATTGTTAACGACATCCAAGCGGATATCGCTGGGCAGGTTTTTTTGTAACTCAGTGATGGCTTTATGAACCGCCTCTTCTACCCCCACCAATACGGTTCCGGTGCTGCGAAACACGGCAAACACCACGGCGGGTTTGTTGTCGATGCGGGCCATACTGCGGGTATCGCCCGCGCTGTTCGTGACTTCCCCCAAACTGGACAAGGGCACAAAGCCGCCATCGGGCAAGGTGATTTGATAGTTTTGCAAATCTGTTAGCTTGGGGGCGCTGCCTAGGGTGCGGACCGTTTGCTCCTGGTTGCCGATTTCCCCCCGTCCACCGGGGAGGTTGATGTTAAAGGCTCGGATTTGATCGTTGACCTGGGTAGCGGTGAGGTCCAGACTTTGCAGCCGTTCCGGGTTCAGGTTGACCCGAATTTCTTGATCGATGCCGCCGATGCGATCGACTTTGGCCACCCCCGGCACGGCCAACACGGCCCGACTGATGGTTTGATCCACCAGGGTGCTCAGTTCCCCAACGGAGCGTTTCTCGGAGAACACGCTATAGGTGACCACAGGCCCGCCGGAAAAATCCACTTTTTCGATGATCGGATCGTTGGCATCCTGGGGCAAATCTTGACGAATTTGGGCCACGGCGTTGCGCACGTCATTGGTGGCCTGATTGCTATCGGTGCCCAGGGTAAAGGTGACAGCAGTGGTGGATAATCCATCCACGATTTCCGAGTTGATTTGGTCGATGTTGCCCAACCCGGCCACGGCATCTTCGACTTTTTTGGTGATTTGGGTTTCCAGTTCCGTTGGATCGGCCCCCAGTTGAGCCACGGTGACGGTAACGGTGGGCACGTCAATGTTGGGATTTTCGTCAATGCCCAAGGACGGGTAGACAAACAGTCCGCCGATGGTCAGGACTAAAAATAACACGATGGTAGGAATCGGATTGCGGATCGACCAAGCTGAAATATTGGTGGACATTGCGCTGGTGCTCACGACGCTTTGACAGCAATTTTTTTATTCGCGTAAGGCTTTGACGGCTTCTAGGCATTCATGGAGATCTATCGCTGACCTATGTCCCTGACTATTTTAGGTAGAGACGTGGTTGTGGAAGGTCTTGTTTCTGAAGGGATCTGGGCGTTCTGGGTTTGTTTGGCTTTGAGGAATGTAACGAAGTCGAGGGTTTGGGTCAGGAATTCAGGTGAAACGAATGGTTAGACAATCGTGAGTACGACACTATTTGAGTCTTCTAAATTGCTTTTAGTTGCTCTAGCTTTTGTTTAATTAAGATTTCAACTTCTTCAAGCTCAGCATTCGAGTTTGGGATGTCAAAAGTCTCTGGAGATGCTTCAGATGTGAAGCGATCAACAAAAGTATGAAATGCAGTTTTATTGTTGGGATGAGTTATGACATAAGTTCTTAACTCACGTTTAGAAATGGTACTAAAATAAGATTCATTGCAAGAACCTCCAAAGACCATAGCAATAGATCTCCATCTCTATATTAACC
>JBAVRC010000562.1:0-2108 GCA_049694615.1 Thermosynechococcaceae cyanobacterium
GATAATATCCCAGCTATTGAACCGGAGAAAACGCCCAAGAAAAATACCTGTAGCGCATAAGATATGAGTCAGTATTTCAACCCCGAAAATATTAGTTTGACTCAATCCTCTCCATCGCAGATATGACCCTTGATTAATCAGTGAAACGACGTAGGCTTCAAAGGCCAGTAGCATCGCACTAATATGTAGCGGAAAGTAAAAGAGTGTGACAACCCATATAGAATCCGTTGCCCAAGTCGCTTCAATCAGATGAATAATGTCAGTCAAGACATAAGGTGCATTGGGCAAGAAGGCGACATATACAGCTACACCCAACCACCAAAGAGGCGATGTGTTCACAGGCCCATGGAGGGATCGCTTAGTACGCCCGCAGCGAAATAAGTAAAAACTGAGGCCAACTGGAATGAAAGCCAAAAATAAATTCCAAGCAATCCAAGCATTATATCGATGTAAGTGATGTAGAATTTCACTCATATTTCTTGAATTATTTTAAAATAAAATAATAATTTAGAGCTTTAAAAAATTACCTTAGTCTTCGCCTTGTCGACAAGATCATGAAAATTATTAACAATTTCTGAGCATTTCTTTATATAGTCTTTAATCCAACTCCTGATGCTTTCTAAGTCTGACTCTAGCAGTATTTCGTCATTATTATGGTTCATTGTTAGCTTGTGATTTTCTTGCATTTCAAATCTGAGCAATACTTCATTTGGTGGACGAGTTGAAATCAAATATTCACTGGCGATTTTAGGCCCCAAATACTTGGAAGCAGTAGATAGTAAAGACTGAATTACCTCAAAAGCTTCACTTGCCTTTATCGTTTTTTTGATATAAGAACTAGTGATTTCTAGGGCTTGAGAATTTAGATCTAGAATGACTCCTAGATCAATGTTTGATAAGCCTAGCGTTGCAAAAATTTGTTGCTCAGTCGTTTTTAATTCCGTTGGATATTTTCCTGAATTAGATAGACTCTGGTAAGCGCGAACTAATATTTCTAAATTTTGGATCCGTTGTACGCGATCTGTTGCTCCGAGGCCAAATTTGTTGAGAATTTCCTCAGGCTCAGCCAGTTCTTTCTCCGAGAGCACGATCCCTTGTTGTAAAAATTGATCCTGATTGGTTTGTACCAAGCGCCGAATGCAATAGCTGGTCATGGGAGAAAGCTTGGCAGGAGGGTTCATGGTTCGAGGGAAAGTGAGCAGTGGACTGGATAGACCTGAGTGCGGAGGTGTACAAACGACCGCCATGAGGCTGAGATGCCTGTTGATCAAGAATTTTGGGATTTGTATTGACCAAGACTCGGAACAGCTTTCGGGGCCTGATTCGGATGCTTAGGTCATACAGATCGCTGGATAGGGTCAGTTGGTAACAATATATACCTCAAGAACGCCTGTCTCTTTCATTTTATTAAACCCATGATGACTAAAGACACTATCAATCGCCAATTTATAATTGATCCCGGATAATCCTCTAGTGTAGACAGATCCCGCCAGATGGGACGATCTAGGCGGTTCTTCGAGCCAGAGCAGGTGTCGTTTTGCAGATGGTTGCACAAAATCCGTGGGATTACGGAGTTTTGATATGATTCATTCCCTCTAGTCAGAGGGCATATTGAATATATAGCGAGTTGCACTATCCAGATGGGATTGAAATGCTTCTTGACTCTATTGCCAAGGATAGACAGACGTCTCTGACTCTGATTCATTGCGCTTTTACAAAGGACTACCTGCTGCGATCGCCTCAAACCTGAGGTCGTCATACACAAACCATTGTCCATTTCAATCTATACCACCTGACCATGTACCGGAGGCATCCTAACAGTGGTTCTGACTGCGTCTGAAAATTCTAGTTCTCTTCTATTGGGATATTCCCAAAAAGTCGATCATCTCTTAAAGAAGAAGTATCCGAAGCGCCATAACCATTATCGGTTTTGCGACTTCTTTTCTTTCGATTCCTCTACTGGCAGCGTGGTGGACTGGAACGAATCGCGCAATATCTTTGCCGGAGAAGACTTTATCGTCGCCTTGATCGAGGGTTTAGAAGAGGAAGTCGGTAGTGCCTCTTCAGTCGTGATGTATAGCATGGGCCGACATTGGGGAACGCGGGAT
>JBAVRC010000563.1:0-4170 GCA_049694615.1 Thermosynechococcaceae cyanobacterium
TGTCTCAGGTGGCCAAACAGGAGTCGCTAACCGTTGACTCCAATATGTTGGAACAACAAGTGAAAATGACCTTGGAGCAAATGAAGGACCAGAAGCTGGATCGCGATCAGTTGCGTGAGATTTTAGCCGCCGAACTACTGCAAGATAACGCGATCCAATGGCTGAAAGCCCATGCCGCCGTCACGTTAGTCCATGAAACCACCCGTCCAGCCCTGAGTCCTGAAGAAACAGCTACCCTGGAAACAGGTCGGTACTAACGCCAACGCTTGGGTAGTTATTCCCATCGGCGGGATACCTGAAAGTCCCCTCCGGTGGGATACCTGAAAGAAATAGGCGGATTAGGCGGCAGTTAAGGCATAATAAAGCTAACGTGCAATTGGAGCGACGCTCCATGCATTGAAATTGCGTTCTAGGGCTGCTGCACAGCCATCCTTTTGTCCTTCAGATATTGAAAGCGTCTTATGGTTTTTTCTCAAACCTTTTACCCTATCGATAACGGGGCAAGCGCATCGGGACACGATGTCGGCAATCAGTCGCCCCAGGCCATTGTGCCAATGGTGGTTGAACAATCTGGTCGCGGTGACCGGGCTTTTGATATTTATTCCAGACTCCTGAGAGAACGGATTGTCTTTTTGGGCAGTAATGGTTCCAGTCGCGGGATCGATGACTCGGTGGCCGATGCGATTGTGGCCCAGTTGCTGTTTCTAGATGCCGAAGACCCTGAACAAGATATTTATCTGTACATCAACTCGCCCGGTGGCTCAATTACAGCGGGCATGGCAATTTTCGACACAATGCAACATATCCGCCCCGATGTGTGTACGATCTGTTTTGGGTTAGCTGCTAGCATGGGAGCCTTCTTGCTGTCCGCTGGGACCAAGGGGAAACGCATGGCTTTGCCGCACTCGCGGATCATGATTCATCAACCCTTAGGAGGCGCACAAGGGCAAGCGCGAGATATCGAAATTCAAGCCAAAGAGATTTTATATCTCAAAAACCAACTCAATCGTTTGATGGCAGATCACACAGGCCAACCTCTCGAGCAGATTGAGACCGATACAGATCGCGATTTCTTTATGTCTCCTGAAGAAGCGCAACAGTACGGTCTGATTGACAAAGTTCTCACCCGACAAGAGCTTGTCAGTCAACGTTAAGCAGTCCGTCATTTATGAGTGTTCAGTAGGCAGTGGCTATGTCTAAATATGACTCCCACCTCAAGTGTTCCTTTTGCGGCAAATCGCAAGAACAAGTCCGCAAGTTAATTGCCGGTCCGGGAGTTTATATCTGCGACGAATGTGTCGATCTGTGTAATGAAATTCTCGACGAAGAGCTTTTTGAGGCGGGGGGGCCACAGGCAACCGCCCCGTCTGCGCGTCGAGAGGCTCCGGTAGAACGGCGGCGAACGACATCCCGAGCAACAGGACGGTTAGCCCTTAACCAAATCCCGAAGCCGCGAGAGATTAAGACTTATTTAGACGATCATGTCATTGGCCAAGACGAAGCCAAAAAGGTTTTGTCGGTCGCCGTTTATAACCACTACAAGCGTTTGAGTCTGATTCAAGACGGCGAAACCGAAGGACTCGAAGATAGCATCGAACTCCATAAGTCCAATATTTTACTCATTGGCCCGACGGGGTGCGGCAAGACCCTTTTGGCCCAAACCTTGGCCAAGATGTTAGATGTACCCTTCGCCGTAGCGGATGCCACGACGCTCACGGAGGCGGGCTATGTGGGCGAAGATGTCGAAAACATTCTGTTGCGGCTTTTGCAGGTGGCCGATTTAGATGTGGAAGAAGCACAGCGCGGCATCATTTACATTGACGAAATCGACAAGGTGGCCCGCAAGAGCGAAAATCCATCCATTACCCGCGATGTGTCGGGGGAAGGGGTGCAGCAGGCGTTGCTCAAAATGCTGGAAGGCACCATTGCCAATGTGCCGCCCCAAGGGGGTCGGAAACATCCCTACCAAGACTGCATCCAAATTGATACCACCAATATTTTGTTTATTTGCGGCGGTGCGTTTGTCGGGTTAGAAAAGATTATCGAGCAGCGCACGGGCAAAAAATCCATGGGATTTGTGCAGTCGGGGGAACCGATGCCTCGGGAAATCAGAGCCGCCAATATGCTGCGCCATCTGGCTCCAGAAGATTTGGTCCGATTTGGCATGATTCCTGAGTTTATTGGACGCATCCCGGTCATGTCGGTAATCGATCCATTAGATGAAGATACCCTGTGCAAGATTTTGACCGAGCCGCGCAATGCGCTGATTAAGCAGTACAAGAAGTTGATGCGCATGGACAATGTGCAGTTAGAGTTTCAGGCTGATGCCATTGTGGCGATCGCCCGTGAGGCCTACCGACGCAAAACTGGTGCTCGTGCCCTGCGTGCCATTGTGGAAGAACTCATGCTGGATATTATGTATGAGTTGCCGTCTCGCAAAGACCTGAAAAACTGCATGATTACGCGAGAAATGGTTGAGCAACGCTCCTCTGCCGAATTACTCATGCACCCGTCATCCATCCCGACGCCTGAATCGGCCTAGGTTGAATCCAAGTCATCTTATGCCTTACATCACCGTTCGCGATATTCCGCACTATTACGAATGGGTCGTAGCTGAATCTGAGCCACAGAATAAGCCTGTGATGGTTTTTCTGCATGGGTGGGGCGGTTCGGCGCGATACTGGCAATCGACTGCCGAGGCATTGTCTCCCTATTTCAATTGTTTGCTCTACGACTTACGGGGATTTGGGCGATCGCAGCCCCCCGACCCTCCGACTCAGATCAGTCCCCAAGACTGCCAAACCCAATTTGCCATCGAAACCTACGCAGACGATTTAGCCCAACTGCTGCAAGCACTGAAACTAGGGCCTGTGTTTATCAACGCCCATTCCACCGGATCCTCAATGGCGTTGTTTTTCTTAAATCGGTATCCAGAGTTAGCCCAAAAGGCTATTCTCACCTGTCACGGCATCTTTGAGTACGAAGCCAAGTCCTTCAGTCAGTTCCATCAATTTGGCACCTATGTGGTGCAGTTTCGGCCCAAGTGGCTCTATCGGCTACCGGGCGTGGACCGATTGTTTATGGCTCGGTTCTTACATCAACCCATTCCATCGGCTGAGCGCAAAGCCTTTCTAGAAGATTTCTTAATGGCGGATTACGGGGCCGCTTTAGGAACGATGTTTTCGGCGGTGAGCGAACAGGCATCCATCACC
Source organism: Thermosynechococcaceae cyanobacterium (assembly GCA_049694615.1). GTDB lineage: Bacteria > Cyanobacteriota > Cyanobacteriia > Thermosynechococcales > Thermosynechococcaceae > JAAURS01. Next base: position 3,213 of record JBAVRC010000563.1, read on the forward strand.
ATGCCGCAAGAATTTGTCAAACTTAAGGTACCGACCCTCATGGTCTCTGGAGAATATGACCAGATTATTCCCGCAGCCATGGGCCAGAAAGCAGCGGATTTGAGCGATAATGTTGAATTCTCTGTCATTCCAAATACGGGACATTTTCCGATGCTGGAAGATTCTGAGCGTTATTTGCGGCGTGTTTCTCAGTTTTTGGAGCTTTCGGAATGAAAAATTGGCTGAGATTAGTGACCTATACGCTTTTACTGGCGACCATTTGGGGGTTAATCCCCCTACCTGTTTCGGCTCAACCCTTTTTACCCCCCCATCAAACCCCCATGGCTATCTTCTCGTTTTCGGGGACTAGACCGCAGGATTTAGGGCTTCAAAATGGCCAATTAGCGGCTTGTCCCAATTCACCCAACTGTGTTTCGAGTCAGGCTCCGGTGTCTGATGCCATCCACTACATTGCGCCCCTCACCTTCAGCGGTTCGGCCCCAGCGGCGATCGCCCAGCTTAAAACCCTGATTGAAGGACTAGAACGCACCCAAATTGTCCAAGCCAATGAGACCTATCTGTACGCTGAATTTACCAGCAAGCTGATGGGCTTTGTGGATGATGTGGAATTCTATGCCGATGATGGGGCTAAGGTGATTCATGTGCGCTCCGCCTCTCGATTAGGGCAGTCGGACTTGGGCGCAAATCGCGATCGCATTGAAGCTCTTCGCGCCGCTGCGCAGCAAGTGAATCTGTAACCGCTCCTCCCTCAACCGGATTAAGCCCGTTGAGCGGATTCAGGCAAATGAAATTCGCCCACCACCTCGTAGGTACTGAGGGTGGGTGGCGTGGCAAACAAGGGGGTCATTTGTTGGAGAATCGCTTTATATTCCTCGGTTTGCTGTGCCTCGATTTCCTCCTCGCCATCCCAAAGGATGACGGAAATCCCGCGATCCGTTCCGGGTTCGCGGAGCAAATA
>JBAVRC010000564.1:0-4636 GCA_049694615.1 Thermosynechococcaceae cyanobacterium
CAGCACGAGAATGGGGCATGATGACCATCTAAATTCATACGGCTTGCCAGATTGGGAAACTAAACCGCAGTCTGAAGAGTCTTTCCTAGGTCAGTACCCCTTGAGGATAGCTAAGGTGCGATCGCGGTGAAATCAAGTTGGATTATTGCATTGACTGCGATCGCGACGATGGGTTTATGCAAGCCCGTTTGGGCTGGCAAACTCATTTACTGGAGTTTTAATAAACCCTTAAGTCGCATCGAACTCATCACCGATGCTGGGGTTCAACCCCAAGCCCAATTTTTGGCTAATCCAGCCCGTGTGGTGATCGATTTGCCCGATACGACGGTTGATAAGCGCAAACAGCGAAAAACAAAACGCGTCACCAAATATGTCAAAGAAGTTCGTGCAGGGCAATTTGACAGCGATACTACACGATTGGTTGTGGAATTGAATCCCAAATATACCGTGCGCGCCGACGACATTAAAATCCGCAATCTTTCGCCCAATCGCTGGTTTGTCCAACTCCCCAATTTCCTCCCCCGCAATACGGTCCCGAACGAAACGACCACCCCTATCGCCATTGATGTGCCGGGGATTAAACTCCCGCCCCCCCAACCTAATTCGTCCGCCGCCTCGCCGCCTGAAGCGCCCCCATCCCCTTCCTCCCCCCCACCTACCGCTTCGCCCATCAAGACCAGTGGGATTGTGGTTGCCATTGACCCCGGTCATGGCGGAGCCGATGTTGGCGCAGTCGGGATTCGTGGGCTTCAAGAAAAAGTCGCCGTTCTTTCGATCAGTACCCAAGTGGCCGAAAAACTTCGTCAGAAAGGGATCAAGGCTGTTTTAACCCGCTCCGGCGATCAAGAAATTGATCTTGCCCCACGGGTTGCTACAGCAGAAGGGGTGAAAGCCGACCTTTTTGTCAGTATTCATGCCAATTCCATTAGCATGAGTCGTCCAGATATCAATGGTCTGGAGACCTATTACTACGCCAGTTCCGCAGGGTATCGCTTAGCGCGAGCCATCCATAACCGCATCTTAAGCAGCACCAATATGCGAGATCGGGGCGTTCGCCAAGCCCGATTCTATGTGATTCGCCGCACGTCGATGCCAGCCGTTTTAGTCGAAACCGGGTTTGTGACGGGATCGGAAGATGCGGCTCGATTGGCGTCTGCGGCGCAACGCACTCAACTGGCTGAAGCCATCGCCCAGGGAATTTTGGATTATATCCAACGACGATAAAGGCACTGACACGCTATTGGACTAATGTTTTGATCACCTGACGGGTGGTCAAATTCCAAATTTTAATGGAGGGATCGTCACTACCGCTCACGAGAAACTGGCCCGTATGGCTGAATTTGAGGGCTGTAATTGTGTTTTTATGCGCCTTCAAAACGCTGATGAGGCTACCCGACTGGGTATTCCAAAGCTTCACAATTGAATCGTTGCTAACCGTTGCAATCCGGTCGGCGCGATCGCTCAAAGCGATGGCCGAAATGGCCTTACTTTGTTTAGGAAAAGTTCGGATTAAAGTCCCCGAGGTCACATCCCACAACGAAATGGACCCGTACCAGCCCCCACTGGCAATCCAGCGACCGTTCCGACTCATGGTTAGGGTGCTAATCGGCTCGGTGAATTCCCCATAGCTGCGAGCGGGAAAGGTGCGCAAGCGTTTTCCTGTGGTTGCATCCCAGATCTGAAATTTGCCGTCGCTATCGCTACTAATGATCGTTTGGGCATTGGGTAAGACGGCCAACGCTTGTTCGGGTGCCATTGCGGTGGAGGGAATGGTAACGGTTTTCCCCGATTGGAGATTTTGCACCAAAATAGACCCGCCCCAGCCACTACTGGCCACTAATTGTCCCTGTCTATCGGTAGCAGCAGCTCGGATCATGCCTTCCCCTGTCCAATTGGTATTGGCAAACCGTGTCGGTATCAATTCCGCTGTTTTGAGATTCCAAGTCAAAATCTTGCCACTTAAGCCACTGGTGATCACCGTCTGACGATTGTCGCTGATCCCTACGGACACAATGGGTTCGTAGAGATCGGCAAACGTGTGGAGCAATTGACCGGTGGGAAATGCCCACACCTTGACGGTCATGTCTTTGCTGCCACTGATCAAGACTTGATCATCTGAACTAATGTCAAGGGCGGTAATGTTATCCCAGTGCCCTCCGTGCTGCAACTGATCCGTTGCCCTTGCTGCATCGGGGTTTACCAGTGCGCTGGATGGGTCAGAGGGCCGTAGCCACTGTTCCAATGCAGCTTCCAAGTCGATGGTATTTTTGCTAACGGCTTCAAAATTCAGGTCCGGCAACAACAGCGCCACCAAGCCCATCAATCCGATGGCAATACATCCTGTGCCCCACAGCACAGGATGGGACCAACGACTATGAAACAGATTTTGTATGGGTGGAAGCGATTGGCGTTTGGATTTAAATAGCGCCGGAGTCGATTTGAGGGTTGGCATGCCTTGGAAGGTCCCAGGGTGAGGAGACCACTGAATTCTGGAATGGGTCGGTTTTGTCAGCGCTACAGCTCGGCGCGGGATAGTCGTTGTCCGGCGTGGCGAAAGGGTGGTTGGCCGTTGGGCTGCCGGAATGGGGCTAAAAATATCGATCCCCAGCGCAGAACGGCGATCGCACCAGTAACACCGACTATAGACGCGGCTGTAGTAGTGATTGGTTTCCAGATGACACATCTGCAAATCGACGATAGCGGCTTTGAGGGCATTACTCCAATCAGCGGCAGATGGCCTTGCTTGCGGATTTTTATGCCCCTCTGTAAAGCAACGTTGAAAACAAACCTGAAGTTGGGGATGCAAGATGGATAAGGGAATGGTGTTGGGTCCGGGTTGCACTAAACTATTGGGCGCGTAGGGCCAAGCCCCTTGACGAATCAGTTCGGTGGGCAGAGGAGACTCCCCGCGCCCAATCCACTTGCCCTTGAAGGGTTGGTCTCCAAACAGCAACAAATAAACCATCACCCCCAAGCGAAAGCGATCATGAATATCGGTTTGATCCTGCGTCGCCAATTCCTTCCCCAATAATTCGGCTGGGGTAAACCCTTCCGATCCGACTAAACAACGATAGATGGTCTGGGTGAGCGGATCGCGGACCTGGAACGAATCGGTATCGATGATGGACACCAAGGCCCGATTGTTGACTAAAAGGTTTTGGGGTTTGATGTCTCCCACGACATAGCCTTCTTCATGGAGCGACTTGAGGGCTAGGGCAAAATTGAAGGCAGCAGTGTGCAAGTAGTACCAATTAAATCGAGGGGCTTTGCGACTGCGCAATTTGGGATTGTAAACAATGGATAGCTTGACCCCATCCATAATCTCCGGCATTAAGAAACCGATGCATTGGCCCTGCTCATTTTGCAGTAAATCCTGGGGCCAAGCAAAGGTAAGATGACGATGCTGCCGCATGGGGTCTTGCGGCGGGTGCGCAATCATCACCTTCAATTTTTCGATGCGATCCACGTTGGGGGTGTGATACAGCTTGGCCAAAAAACCGGAAAAGTTGGTGGTCCAAACGGTGCCTTCGCCACTACTGGCCAATTTCCGCTTTAATTGAATGACCCGACCCGATATGAGGGTCTTTAGCGTCCCACTCATAGACCCTCCAGACAAGATCCATTGTAAAGACACATTAACAATGTTTTATCGTCGTCCGTTTTGGCATTCAGTCGTTCAGAGTCTAAAAAGGTCTGAAGATAAGCTTCTCGCTCTGCTTGGGTGGGCAATTGATTCAGGCAGGTTTCAAAGGGTTTGAAAAAGGGCGCATGGGGCAACCAATCTTGCAAATGAAGGGCGACGCGCTCCAGCCCGTCTGTGGCAGCGCACACAAACGGCGATTCGGCGACCACAACATTGACTTGAAGATCATCTAGGGCGTCAGGTGTGGTCACAAACAAGGTTTCGTTAATAAACTCTCCTTTATCCGGCTTAAAGAGCAGTTGGTAGGTGGAGTCTGCCTGACTCCGGACAACCATAAATCCATCCCCAATTTGCATCGCAGCCACCCAGTTCGGGGTTGCGGCAAACGCCAGCAGCGTACAGTTCAAATCTCTTAGGTCACAGCCGCTTTCGGACGCTTCTTGGTTTAGGGCGTTCAAAACCGCTACAAAGGTCTGCTGAAACAAATGGGGTGCAAAGGTGTTGATGGCATCCTGAGACAGAATCGGTGCATCTTCGAGCACACTGACAAATTGATCGGCCAGGATTTGGGCGATCGCCGCTAACGCAGACTCGACCGCAATCTGTGCGCCCGCTTCAGCATACTTGGCACTGCCAGCCCCATCCGAAACCGCACCCAAGAGATAGAAGCCTTTTTCTTGGTAGTTGCCATAGTCTTGACAGGGTTGGCCGCGCTGTTCATGCCGGGTGCCGATCGCCGAATGAACCATCGCTTTCCAGGTCACAAATCGTCCTCAATCGATTTCAGAGAAAATAGCTCGTGCTCCAAAACAAGGCGTTAGGTGGTAATTTGGCCCCATCCGACGGGAGGCAACGCCACCATTTCTCCGCCTACCGTGCTGGTGGAAACTCTAACCATAGAATCGCTCAACCAAAGGAACATGGCCCGGAAATCCAGACCATTGAGGGCCAAGGGCGGTCGCATTGGAGGTGCAATCTGGCTGAGGGTATTCA
>JBAVRC010000565.1:0-4610 GCA_049694615.1 Thermosynechococcaceae cyanobacterium
ATTGCGAGCTCATGTCTATTGAGTGAACAAGGAAAAATCCTAATGTCAAATCTTCCTGATTCTACTGGATTCCGTTGAAGCTTTGAGGACAGGGAATTGACCAATCGTTTTTTCCCTGTTGGTGACATGGCCATGAGCTCCCCTTCTCAAGTGAGTCAGGCTCTTATCCGACTATCAACCCAAACATTTAGACTTGAAAGACGACTAAGATGCCTAGGTAGATCCTGAAAGCTCATTCAGTCGTTCCAATTGCCAGAGAATTTGGTTGCCCTCACGCCGCACACGGGCAATGGACCAGTTGCGCCAAATCCATTGCTCCCCCCGACTGGTGACAGCGCTGGGGTGCACATCCATTAAATCTGCCAATTCTGCACTGGTAATCAAATACCCTTGGGTTGCGATCGCATCGGCGATCTGGAGCATATCCAGCAAATCCCGTAAATGGCGAATCTTCACCTCACCAGGTCGTCCCTCGTGGCCCTCTGGGGAACCCTGGGCGATGGGTTCTGTTGGTTCTGTCATGGGTTGCTCTACTTGCTTCAGGGGAAACGCTTGACCGAGGGAAAAGGCACGGGCGATCGTATCGGCCCGTTCATTACCGGGGTCACCCGAATGGCCTCGCACATAGCGCCATTGAATCTGACTGGAATTGAGTCGATCCAAAGCTTCCCATAAATCCTGATTTAAAACTGTTTTTCCCTGAGCGGTTTTCCAACCGCGCTTCTTCCAGTTGGGTAACCATTGCGTAATGCCATTTTTGACATATTCGCTATCCGTATGGAGGGAGGCTAGCCCCGATAGACCAGGAAGAGTCTGCAACGCTTTCAGCGCCTCAATCGCAGCCTGAAGCTCCATCCGATTGTTGGTGGTCTGCTGGGCATGGCCCCCCAGTTCGTGTTGCGTGCCATCTGCCAATTGAATCACCACCCCCCAACCACCCGGTCCAGGGTTCCCGGAGCAGGCTCCGTCGGTATAAATGGTAGCCACGGTGGTCGGACTTACCACCATCGCAACTGCCAAAGATTGCGTTGGGGCTGACTCAGTTCATCTTCTGTCAGCCAGTCCACCGCTTTATAAGTTCCAAAAATATGGTCCCACCAGTCCAGCGCTAGACCAAAGTTGTGTTCCCACATGCCGTATTTGTGGTGGACATAGTGAACCGGCATTTTCATCCAGAAGCACCGGGTGGGGTTTTCATGTTGGAGCTGATGGGCATAGGCCGAAAAGGCCGCAAAGCTCAACCCGCCTAAAAACCATCCCAACCCCGCAACCCAGGACACGAAAAACAAGGCCACCATGACTAGGCCGCTGCCCACAACATAGTCGCGAAACTCCCACAGTACGCCCTGACCTTCATTGCGCCGATGGTGATCACGGTGACGCGCACCAATGCGGGCTGAGACATGCATCAGCCGATGGAGCCAATACTCCACCAGACTGGCAAAGACAAAAGCGGCTCCGAAGCACAACAGGGCAATACCTGTCTGTTCCAAGGGGAGTAGGGTTTGAAAAAGTGCCGTCATCATCTCAAGGTTGTTTGCGGATTCCTGTCTATTCTGCCATAGGACGCCAAGGTAGCCTCGCGGTTGAAACCACACACCAGCACAAGGAACCGTAGACTGTTCGATAAAGTGCATATAATATGCATAGAACGCACTTCTGGAGCATTCTTATGTTGTCGCCCTTTCTTGAAGCCGTGATTGATCCAAGCCAGGGGTGGATTTCACCGCACCGTATGAGCGATGCGATGCGAATGCCTTTAGTAGAGCTATCTCAGATTATTCAGATGCATCGGAATACCCTAACCAAACGCCCTGATTCCCCAGACGTGCAAAGTCGATTAGGGCAAGTGGCACGGATTATCACGAGAGCTGCAGCGATGACTGACGGGAATTTTAACCGTGCTGTGATCTGGTTTCGCTTCGAGCCACTGTCGGGATTTGATCATAAAACAGCCGAACAACTCGTGACAGCGGGACAGGCCGAAGCCGTCGAAACCCATCTGGATATGCTTGAAGAAGGCACTTATGCGTAATGTCCGAAGAGATCGAGACATCGACTGACGCAGCCGCAGGGTTGTCGCCTTTATTCGCTGGAGAATCGGGACTCACTGTATCTCAGAGATGCTGGAGAATACTTGCGCCGAAATGGGCGTATAATCCGCTCAGTGGGGCTGGAGCCGCCCGATTTGGGGGACGATTTAATCCAAAGGGAATCCCCGCCTTATATTTATCAGAAACCATAGACACGGCCTTCGCGGAGTACCAGCAGGATCTACTCGTCCGACCGGGGACCTTTTGTGCCTATCAAGTGGATGTCATCGGAATCGTAGATCTGTGTAATGCCCAGGTCTGCAAGGCCGTTAGCGTAGACAGAGAAACTCTTCTGTCGCCTTGGAAAGAAATTCTTTTGGTCCAGCAACGGACCCCTCCAACGTGGGATCTGTCGCTACAACTCTTGAATCAAGGCTTTGCTGGCGTCAGAGTTCCTTCAGTGCAAAGGGAGGCTGGGGTCAATATTGTATTGTGGCGTTGGAATGACGATCCCTCCCGACAGGTGTCTGTGCTGGATCCGCAGGGAGAACTACCTCGTGATCAAACCTCTTGGCGATAGGTATCTCAATGGGGGTCCAAAACGCGATCGCTGTTGTCCAAAACGCTGATCACGGCTTTGGGTAAGAGCTTGTCCTTGAACCACACTAAAGGAGCAGGGGTGTCTTGAAAGTTCACGCCTGCTTTTTCCAAATTGAGCCGTTCGGAAATGGCCAAAATCAAGTCGCTGCGTCCGGCTTGACGCACTTGGGCAAACTTCTTTTTCAAGTATTCCGGTCGCCAATAGCCAATAATTTCCAGCAATGCGGTGCGGCCATCGGGATGTACCAGACGAAAGTCGGGAATCATGACGCTGCCGGGAATGGGAATGAGATCCACTTCTCGCTCCAAACGCCAGTCGGTTTTGGTTTTGTCCCAGCGTTCGGCAAATCCAGCTTCCAGGAGGCTGTCAAAGGTCTTGCCGGGGGGATAATGACTGACTAACCCACAGTCGGCATTCAGAGCGAAGCGGCGCGTACTGGTGGATTGGGTATAGGCATCGTTGACCTTCAGCGTCGCTGTCAAACTCCATTTGGTGACATGCAACAGTGCGGGCAAGAGTTTTGCTAAGGCTAACCCGTAGCGAGTACTGGCCTGAAACAAACTGGCAGGACCATCAATGGTTAGGGTAAAGCCATGTTCCGCATCGCCTTCGATATAAGCCATCAGGCCAAAAAGTTTGAGGTAGCGAAACAGCAGTTTATACTCCCCCGGATCGTTGCGATGGGCATTAATGATAATTTCGCTGGCCCGATAAAAGACCCCCTGAACTTGAGAGAGGTTATAGCGATGGAGTAGGCTCTCTGGCGTCGGTGCTTCAAATTGGGTCAGAATTTGATTCTCGGCGAGGTCGGCATAGAGTCCTACTTGGATCTGCTCTGGCAAGACCTCATGCCCCAGATCTTGGCTCAGTTGCTGGGCGAGGGTGTTGAGGGTTTGGCGGGTCGCAAAGGGACTAGGGATTTGTTGGGCGGAAAGGCTAAAAACTTTTTCGCGCAACTGTTGCGGGTCCAGGGGACTGACGGTTTCAAAGGTGCTGAAGGTTTGGGTGAGCAGGTGGGCCAAACCTCGTTTCATGCGGTAGTCGGTATCTTCCCCTTCCAACTCCAGCAATTGGCGACTCACATCGCTGCGGGGACTGCCCTTGGCGTTCTGGAACAACGCAATCAGGTCTGAGGCGATCTCCACATAGGGGGGTGTCAGCGGTAACCGAGTGGGCACCAGGGTTTCGCCGCTGAACCGATGACTGAGAAGTTCGCTGGGCAACATGGAGACCGATGGTGTGTCTTACAGAAGAATCGATGTCTCTACTTTAGGTACCCGCCTTGGCTAGGTCAATGGGAGATTTCAGGATAAGGCTGGGCTAGACTGATGGAAATGGACAGGCAACGATGACCCCATTCGAGGGTATCCGCTGGAGCAGGTTGATCAATCTATGCCCCCCTGTTTTTGATGTTGTCAGGCAACAAGACCCGATGGTTCAAACGTTTTCCCAAACAAGTCCACTGACTCATCGTCCAGAGCAGCGATTGGTGCTGCCCGGCCAACACTCGTGGGCGCAGTTTAAGGCGCTAGAAACATTATTGAGAGCGGAATACGCAGGCGTTCGGCTATTTTACCTGGATGGCATTACGGAACTGATGACGATTTCACCAGAGCATGAGTTGATTAAGTCCATTTTGGATGCCCTACTGGTGAACTTTTTTTGCCAACATCAAGTTGATGCAGTGCCCATGGGGAGTGCAACACTGCAATCTGAATCCAAGGTCGTCAGTGCTGAACCGGATTTGTCTTATCGGCTGGATGGACAAATGGGGATGCCACAGTTGGTGGTGGAGATCGCTTTGTCGAGTGGTGGCATGGAGAAGTTGGCCCGTTACCGCAGGCTAGAAATTCCTGAGGTTTGGTTTTGGCAGGGCGATCGCCTTTGGCTCTATGGCTGGGATGGAGAGGATTATGTTGAACTGCCCCAGAGTGGTGTGCTAGTTGGACTAGACATTGGCCTGTTAGCGTCAGCAG
>JBAVRC010000566.1:0-2330 GCA_049694615.1 Thermosynechococcaceae cyanobacterium
GTTCAAAGAATAAATCCAGACTGACCTGTCCCTCGCGGGTTTGCGAAAAAACCTGAATCACGCCCTCGGTGGCCGAAAGGGCTTCTTCGAGGGGTTTGGTGACCTCATCTACAGCCACATCGGGTGAAATCCCCGGTGCTTTCACCCGCACCCCAATTCGGGGATAGGTAATCGACGGGAGTAAATCCACCTGAAGAGTAGAGAAGAAAAAGACCCCCAGGATAACCACCGCCAGAGTAATCATCAACGTCCCAATGTGACGGCGAATGGCAATGCCACTGATGCTGAATCCCGTTGCGTTTGTGTTCTGCGTCATGGGTTTTGTCGTTAGGACGAGGGGCTAGACAAAATACTCAGTCGTACCGGGTCGCCGTCTTTGAGTGCTTTACTGCTGCGGGTCACAAAGCGATCGCCGGGACTTAACCCCCGCACAACCGCCACTTGTCCATCCCGCCGTTGCCCCAGGGCCACGGTACGGGCCAACACCTTCGCCTCTTTGCCAGCCCCCTTGACCACAAACAACGTGCCGGTTTGACGCACCCCTTGAGATTGCGCCCGTTCTCCTGGACGATCTCCTGTACTTCGGCTCCCTCGACCCTGATAGGGTTGTAACGCCATTTCCGGCACCACCACAGAGGGAGCCGTCTGCGACCCAAAGCTCACCCGCGCCAACAGACCGCTGCCGATGCGCTGTCCAGGATTGGGAAGGGTGACTTCAACGGGCACCAGTCGAGCGGTGGGGTCTGCCACAGGAGACAGGCGCGTAATCTGGCCTTGCAACCGCTCATTGGCAAAGGCATCCAATTTCACCTGAACGGACTGACCCACCCGAATGGTTTTGAGTTCCAGCTCGGAAATTTGCACCAACACCTTGACCTGGCTAAAATCGCCCAGTTTGAGAATTTCGCTGCCCGCCTGGGCTAAGTTGCCTGGTTCGGAAACCCGCTCTAACACCACCCCATTCATCGGTGCCGTTAAGGTGCTGTAAGAGCGCCGCTCTTGTTCGCGCGCCACCACCGCCTGTTGGGCACGGACCCGTCGCTGGGCTGCATCAACGGCCTGCTGCCGAGTCCGAACCACCTCTTGGGCTGAGCGAAAGGCTTGTTGAGCGGTGCCTGCTGTGGTCCGCGCTTGTTCAGCCTGCTGCTGGGCGATCGCTCCGGCTTTGTATAACTGGTCATAGCGCTCTGCATCGGACTGGGCTTGTTGGAGAGCCAACCGTTCCGATTCCACCTGGCGCAGTGCATCGCTGACCTGGGCACGGGCCTGAGCGACCTCAGCATCCAGGGCGGTCACCTCGGCTTGCGCTTCAATGACGTTGGTGGTCTGCACCGTATCATCCAGTTGGGCTAACACCTGTCCTTGCACAACCGGATCCCCGACATCCACCAACAGACGCAACAATTGACCTTCAATTTGGGTGCGCAGAGACACCTGACGATAGGGTTGGGTTGTGCCAGTGTACTCCAGAAGGGGTTGCAAAGAGACCGTCTTGGCGATCGCCACATCGACAGATGCTGGCCCTTCCTGTCCCTGCCGCTTTTGTGCTTCCGCTTCTGGACCCGGACTACAGCCCGTCATCATCGCCATCCAAAAAATGGCAAAAACCCAACGAAATGTCCGCATTTGAGCTATTTTCCAAATCAACTGCGGCATGGAAATGTTTGATAGCTTGAATAATCTAGTTTGGCAGAGGGATGTTAACCGATGGTTAATACATCAAAGTTTAGCGTGGGATAGTCTTTTCAACCGGACGTTCATTGAGGCGACCCAGAAAAGCGATCGCCATCGACTTCATGAAAGAGCCTTTGGGCTGACCGGGGGGAGGGCGATCGTCCCAAGGTCTAATGCGAGTGTCTGCGATCGCCGATATCCAATTTCTCCAGTATGATCGTACCCGTGTAACCTGGAAACAAACGACCAATGAGCACCGAACTAACCCAAAATAATCCTCTTTTCCAGGAAGTCCGGCAACTCATCGATGCCGCCAAACACCGTGCCGCCGTTGCCATCAATGCCGAAATTACGCTCCTCTATTGGCAAGTCGGCCAACGCATCCAAACCGAAATCCTGCAAGGTCAACGCGCCGAATACGGCAAACAAATCATCGTTTCCTTGTCTCAACAACTCACCCAGACCTATGGTAAAGGCTGGGGCGAAAAACAACTGCGCCATTGCCTGCATTTTTCCGAAACATTTCCTGACGAACAAATTGTCTCTGCACTGCGGAGACAATTAAGCTGGACTCATATCAAAACAATCATCTACATCGATGATCCCCTCAAACGAGACTTCTACATCGAAATGTGCTGTTTAGAGCACTGGTCATC
>JBAVRC010000567.1:0-5593 GCA_049694615.1 Thermosynechococcaceae cyanobacterium
GCCCATAGCTATTACTTGGGCTTTCATGCCTTGCTCACCCATTTGCGGGAGCGCAAGGTAACCGAAGGCTAACCCGACGACTCTCGTATCCAACGGGTGGTACCGTCAGGTTGATCGATGAGGGCAATCCCTTGGGCCTTGAGTTGATCGCGGAGGCGATCGCTTTCGGCAAAGTTTTTGGCTTTGCGGGCCTGTTGTCGTGCTTGAATGAGGGTTTCAATGTCTTCTGCCGCGATCCCCTCCGGTTGTGCAGAGGGTTGGGTGGGTTGCGTTTCTAACCCCAACACTTGGGCTAAGGTCACTAGGGTTTGCCAATCGTGCAAGAGGTCGGCGGTCAGGCGATCGGCTTGGCCTTGGTGGTCGATGAGGTGTCCGGCGCGGCGTAAATCTTTGGCCAGTTCAAACAGAACGGCTAAGGCCCCTGGCGTATTGAAATCATCGTCCATTGCAGCTTGAAACCGTTGCACCGATTCCCCTTGGCTGGACAGGGGCGGAAGCGACTCGCCGACGACAGAGGAACCGTAGTCATAGCCAAACCGCAACCCTTCCTGGAGGGTGTGCCAACTGTTTTGGGCAGCAGCGATCGCGGCTCCGGCAAAATCGATGGGTTTGCGGTAATGGGCTTGCAACACAAACAACCGCAACGCCATGGGATCGAAGGTGTGCCCCTCCAATACCTCTAGGGGCTCGTCCAAAAGCTGGCGAATGGTGGTGAAGTTGCCCAAGGATTTGGACATTTTTTCCCCATCCACATTCACCATGCCATTGTGCATCCAATAGCGGGACAAAGCTTTACCGCTCGCCGCTTCAGATTGCGCAATCTCGTTTTCGTGGTGGGGAAAAATCAGATCGGCTCCGCCCACATGGATATCAATTTCGGCCCCTGCAGGGGTTGGGTTAGCGCTGGCAAAAGCATCCTGAACCATCGCCGAACATTCAATGTGCCATCCCGGTCGTCCCTCACCCCAGGGCGATTCCCAGGAGGGTTCTCCCGGCTTCGCCGCTTTCCAGAGGGCAAAATCAAAGGGATCTTGTTTTTTAGGCGCTTCTGGGTCGTCAACCCGACCACTGGCTCCCGCCTGCAAATCATCGAGTTTGCGGCCCGACAGTTTGCCATAGGTCGGAAATTTGCGGACGGCGTAGTACACATCCCCCGCCGCAGCATAGGCCATCCCTTTTTGTTCTAGGTCATGGATGAGGCGACGAATCCCATTGAGGGTGTGGGTAGCACGCGGGTAAGCGTCAGCCTTGCCGATGTTCAGACGGGCCATATCCTCAAAATAGGCGGCAATAAAGCGATCGCTCACGGCTTCCATGGTCGATCCTTCCGCTTTGGCGCGGTTCAAGATCTTGTCGTCAATATCGGTAAAATTTTGCACATAGTGCACGTGGTAACCGCGCCATTGCAAATACCGTCGCACGATGTCCCAGACAATGTAGGAGCGGGCATGACCCAGATGGCAATAGTCATAGACTGTGACCCCGCAGCAGTACATACGGACTTTTCCCGGCTCCAGGGTCTCAAAGGGTTCTTTCCGTCGGGTCAGGGTATTGTAGAGGGTCAGAGCCATAGAGGAGATATCCATCGGGCTGAGGGGTTGCGCTTAGTTTAACAAGGTTGATTTGCGGGCGAGCACAGGCATTTCCCAGACCACTACCGCATCTCGCCATCCGACCCAAAAAGCGGCATGGCACAAGTCCATACCGCTTTTATTGGGTCTCAATGAAATTGTAAATTAGACCGACGCTCTAGCCATTTCCTTGGCCGCAACGGTCAGATGTCGATAGGTGGATCGCATTTTCAGCCCTGCTAGCACTTGGAACAAGCCCGAACCATTGTTAGACCCAGGATAGTCGCGGTGCTTGAGCAATAACTCCGTCATTTCGCCCTGGTAATCGGCAGAGGTGTTGCTCAAATGGCTTTCGACATAAATCATTTCATCCAGCCGCTCGAACTGACCGTCGACTTCCAATACCGATACGCTGTTGCCGTAGTACTCATCGGGACCGTAGAACATCCGCAGCCCTGGATAAGAACAGGTTAATTTGCGTCCGCAGGGAACCCAAGTGATGGTAGACCCTTCGTCAAACAGGTAAACGGGTGAAAAGTCGGGGATGCCTTCTTTTTGAATCAACCGCACTCGCAGTAAACTGCTGGACTTGTCTTCTTCTTTGACCAACTGGGTGGGCAAAATCTGAATCACGGCATCAGCATGTTGCTTTTGCGGATCGATGTAGGCTTCAAAGTCAGGCTTCCGGGCATTAATGGCCGCTAGAACATCCTCGTAGGTATGCCCGCGCTCGGCCATATCCCGCTGGATTTTCCAGTTGATCTTGACTTCATCGCTGATGTCGAGGTAAACACTAAAGTCTAGCAGCGATCGCACCCGTTCATCGTAAAGCGGATGCAACCCCTCAATCACTACCACCCGATTGGGTTCAATCAATTCTGGCGGATCGAGCAACCCCGTTTCGTGGTTATAGATCGGCTTATTAATGGTTTGACCACTTTTAAGCGCCTTCATTTGCTCAGCCATTAAGTCGAAATTGTTGGCACGGGGATCAAGCGCCGTGATGCCGGTTTCCTTTCTCTGCTTCCGATCCAGACAGTGGTAGTCGTCCAAGCAGATGACTGTCATGAAGTCTTCTCCAAACAGATCTGCCAAGCGGCGCAGGAAGGTGGACTTACCGCACCCAGAGTCTCCGGCAACGCCAATCAGTACCACGCGGTCTGGCTTACTGCTCATAACTACGGTTTCCTCTAAATCAAACTCTTAACAGCACAGGCTTCCAAGTGTACAAGTCAAAATGATAAAAATTGGCCAACCACTGGTTGCATCGTTCCTTACTGATATTACAAGGGGTTTGGCCACTCTGAATAGTTCTTCGCAAAATCCAGGTCGAAGATGGCCCCTTGCGGGATCACGATGGCACAAAATACGCTACGGGCCTAAGGCTTAGCACGGGCAGGCCAAACTTGTCGCACCAGGGTTTGAATGGCTAAGGCCACCAGTCCCAAGGCGGCGATCGCAAAAATCCCCGTTGCCATGGTGGCCAGCCCCACCACCAAGGTTCGCACTGCAGCGGTCAAATTGATCACCACGGTTTTATGGGACAGAACGGGGTGTTGGGCAAAGGATTGGACCATCGCAGCGGTCAGTCGATAGAGCAAGAGACCCAGGGTTGCCGACAACAATGCCCCACTGAGCGATCGCAGGGGGCTGGGAGGGATGCTGACGTTCGTTGGGGGGGAAGGGGAAGAGTCGCTCATACCACGCGATACCTGCAATTGATGCCAAAAATGAAGGTCCATCCTGATCCATTCAGAGGGTCCCGACCGATGTCCCCGTTCTGCCGGAGCGATAGGGCCGATCTGCGAACTGGGCCTATGTTCAGCATATCAGCCTCCTTCAGGGATGGCGCAGACCGATGGCAAATTGAATCTCGTCCCCCTTAATTCGGAAAGGTTCGCTTAGAATGTGAGAAGCATATGTAAAATTTTGTAATCTTCCCGTTTGGATATCCCCCCAGATAGCAAACTCCATGACCTCAGTAACTTCCCTCTTTGCTCCCGTTGACGCTGATCTAGCCCAGCTGGTGGAGAACTTAAAACAGCTTGTTGGGGCGAGTCATCCAATCCTGTATGCGGCAGCCGAGCATCTGTTTCAGGCCGGAGGAAAGCGGATGCGGCCTGCGATTGTGTTCTTGCTATCGCGGGCGGTGTCGGGCGGGGCGGATATTTCGGCGCGCCATCGACGGTTGGCTGAAATTACGGAAATGATTCATACCGCCAGTCTATTCCACGATGATGTGGTGGACGACGCCGAGGTGCGGCGCGGGGT
Organism: Thermosynechococcaceae cyanobacterium; assembly: GCA_049694615.1. GTDB lineage: Bacteria > Cyanobacteriota > Cyanobacteriia > Thermosynechococcales > Thermosynechococcaceae > JAAURS01. Next base: position 3,843 of record JBAVRC010000567.1, read on the forward strand.
TCAGACCGTGAATTATCGATTTGGCAATCGGATTGCCATTCAAGCGGGCGATTTTTTGTTTGCCCAAGCCTCTTGGTATCTGGCCAACCTCGACAACCTGGAGGTGGTCAAGTTGCTGTCGGAGGTGATTAAGGATTTTGCTGAGGGTGAGATTCAGCAGGGGTTCAGCCGATTTGATACAGATGTGTCTCTAGACAGTTATCTGGCCAAGTCCTATTACAAAACTGCGTCTCTCATTGCCAATAGTGCCAAGGCCGTTGGTGTGTTAAGCGAGGTTTCGCCGGGGATGGCGACCGATCTGTACGAGTTTGGTCGGGCCGTGGGTTTAGCGTTCCAAATTGTGGACGATATTCTGGACTTTACCGGGACCACCGACGAACTGGGCAAACCCGCCTGTTCCGACCTAAAAAGCGGCAATTTAACGGCTCCGGTCCTTTTTGCCATGGAAGAAAAGCCCTATCTTCAGGTTTTAATTGAGCGGGAGTTGCAAGAATCCGGGGATCTCGAAGAGGCGATCGCTTTGGTGAATAATAGTCAAGGCATTGCGCGATCGCGGGTGTTAGCGGAAGACTTTTCGGCCCAGGCCTTGAAACGCCTCGAAATCTTAGCCCCCTCGTCGGCCAAGCAAGCCCTGGTGGATCTCACCGACTATATTTTGAAGCGAATTTATTAAGGCGTTCATGACCCCAGAATCGGTGGAAACCCAAGCCTCATCTTCGGGATGGCAACGGGCGTGGCGATCGCAGAAGGACAATATCCTCACCTTGCTGATTGCCTTCGTCTTAGCCCTGTTCATTCGGCTGTTTATTGCAGAGTCGCGTTATATTCCGTCCCCTTCGATGGTGCCGACGCTCTATCCGGGCGATCGCATTGTAGTGGAAAAGTTGTCCTATCGCTTTCGTGCGCCGCAGGGGGGGGAGGTTGTCGTCTTTCGTCCCCCTTCAGCGCTCCAAGCGGCTGGATTTCCGGCGGACCAAGCCTTTATCAAGCGGGTGATTGCCACAGCGGGCCAGACGGTTCAGGTCCACCAAGGCAGGGTTTATGTGGACCGAGTGCCCCTATCCGAAACCTATATTGCCGAACCGCCAGCCTATGAAATGCCTGCGGTGCGTGTTCCAGAGGGGGCGTTGTTTGTGATGGGGGATAATCGCAATAACAGCAATGATTCCCATGTGTGGGGATTTCTGCCGGAGGCCAATGTAATCGGACGGGCCAATCTACGCTTTTGGCCGCCGGGTCAAGCCGCATTTATCAGTGTTCCGGGGCAAGGATTGGGATGACCTTAGCGAGTTGGATTACGGTTTCCCGCCTTTTGGCCGTTCCCCTACTGCTAGTGCTCTTGCGGGGGCCGTCTGGAGCGGTTGCCATGCCTTCGGAGACACTGCGGTGGATTTGCGTGGGGGCTTTTTTGCTAGCTGCCGGAACGGATTGGTTGGATGGCTATGTGGCGCGACGCTTCAATCAAATCACCGATTTAGGCAAGGTGCTGGACCCGTTGGTGGATAAATTGCTGGTTTTTGCGCCCTTGCTCAGTTTGGTGGAATTACAGGTCATCCCTGCTTGGAGCGTGTTTTTAATCTTGTTCCGGGAGTTAACCATTGCCGGTTGGCGGGTGCAGCAGTCCCAGGTGTCTGGGGCAAACGAGTGGGGTAAGGCCAAAACGGTTTGTCAAATTGCCGCGATCGCCCTGCTGATTGCACCCTTGCCCGGTGTCGGTCAGACGGTGGCGCTGGTTACATATGGCTTGGCGA
>JBAVRC010000568.1:0-1613 GCA_049694615.1 Thermosynechococcaceae cyanobacterium
CAAGAAGACCTGCAATCCAACGCCAGACATTCAAACAGAGATGGATGTCAAAAGACTTTGGCTGTAGGTCAGCTACTGAGCGGATGCCTGGAAAGTCAATCGCCACGCCACAATCTCCCCCCAAGACCTCAAATCGGGAAATTTAGGGGGCGGATGCAGGAAAAAAAGCTTTTCAACCATCCTTTGCGGCTTCCATCTGTTCATCAGTTTAAGTCAATATCTTGAATCGCTGAATAATTTACAAGCCTTATCAGACAAGGCTTTCAACCACCAGACTTATGGATCGCGCGAATGTAACAATTTATTTAGTTGATGGGTTTTTAGAATGCCCTCCTTTACTATTTGTCATGTTTGTATCTACAATGGTTACTCAAGTGTGACTAATTAGCACAAGGTGTATGTATTCTTGAGATAAACGGGCTTAAGTAGTCATACAGTTGTTTCCCTAACTCAAAACTGAGGTGAGTTGAGTCGATACTGGCCCAACTTCAGTTCTTGCAAAATTAAATTCATAGAGCAGGAAAATGTTCCCTAGCGGTATGTCAGGTCTAGGGCGTGTTTTAAAACTCAGTCAAAGCCTATCCTTCCTACGAAGAATCAAGGTTTCAGGGGGTCTTACAACACACACTAGCCAGTACCTTAAACAAGTCGAGCGAAAAGTCTCATCCTGAAAGGAGATCCCTCTATTGCCACTGGGAACTCATCAAAACTCCTAAACGGACTAGAGCCATCAGTGGCTCTCAGCTTCTGTTCATATTGTGTCATGCGATTCAAAAAGTGATTTAAAGGTGCGCGTTATGTCGCGGAATCCATTGCACCAACAGAATGAGTCTTATGAACTTAACGAATTTATCATTTCTTTGCCTTCAGAAGATTCGGAGGCACATCAGGCATTGACCGTGCTGTGGTCCCTTGTGCCAACCATCAGACTCAGCCATATTCAAACCGTGGTATTTGTCGAATCCTGGAAAGGGAAAACCTATCAGCAAATTTCCGAAAGCGTTGGCTATGATGCCGACTATCTGAAAGATGTCGGTCATCGTCTTTGGAAAAATCTATCCAGTGCATTAGAAGAATCTATCTCTAAACACAACTTTCGCTCAATCATTCGACAGCGGTCACAAGATATCCGCTCATCCCTGCCCAACTCAAGCCGACAAGAAGTAATAAAAGTACCTTCTTCAACGACTGCGAATCTCGTCTCAGACCGTTTAGAACATCAACCTGTAAAAGATTTGAAAGAAACCGTCGACTTGACCTCCTTTTTCGGTCGAGTTACCGAAATTCGCGAATTGGAACAGTGGATTGTTCATGAAAGAAGTCGTTTAGTAGGTATTTTTGGATTAGGGGGCATTGGTAAAACATCTTTAGCAATGCGAGTCATTCGAGAGGTTGAACCCAATTTCGACTTTATTATTGGCCGCTCTTTGAGAAATAAGCCTGATTTTGCAACATTGATAAAATCAATTGTCAAGACGATACTAGGCGGACTTTCGGAGTCAGAATTTCCTTCACGACCAGATGATCAAATCTCTTTCCTCATTGATTGTCTATCCCAACGACGTTGCCTCATATTTCTGGATGACTGGCTACCCCTCCTCAAAGCCCATGAA
>JBAVRC010000569.1:0-1844 GCA_049694615.1 Thermosynechococcaceae cyanobacterium
TACTTATCCCATACCAAATCAAATCTTATCTGGTGAAAAATAAAGTAAAAAGGGGGCAAATCCCCCTTTTTACTTTATAGATACCTAACTTAACGTTAAGATTGAACCGTTTCTTCTGAGGTAGAACGACTTTGCTGTTGTTCCATTGAGGCGATCGCCGCATTGATAGCTGCTAAACGGGTTTCTAAGCCGTCCCGTGCCATCTTCAAAAATTCCAATTGGGCTTTGCGGCAGTTTTGACGCGTTGCCGTATCCATGAAACAGGTAAAGGGAAACATAAGCACCATCCCAAGCGTTAGACCAAGACTCTTCTATGGTATGCAAAGTTTTATGAAGCGTGTGGCAATGCTGGACCGGAAATGGGTGAAACTCCCGTACCTTCACGAGCGTCTAAAGCTACAATGCAGAGCTTGACCAGGTTTCAACCTATGCTGGGCTTATGCGGATCCGCATCAAACATGGCAATGGGGTTGAGGGTATTGATGGGAAAGGGGGGCAAGGCTATTGAAGTCGTCTAGAATCGGTACAAAATTAAATCAAATCGGTTGGAGTTTCATCGCACTCCTGCTCTGTCAAGGGGCAGGAAGACCAGTCCTGGGGGCAGAACGGGTCTTTGTGAACTACTCGCTGTTTGGTCGTTCCGTCTCAGTTCCAGCCTTGGAAACCTTTGTCCGGGATGGCAAATTGACGGGGGACTTAATCTCCTACGCTCGTTTTCTGAAGCCGAAACAATTGGTGCAGTTACGGGAAGGATTACAGCAAAAAGTCGATTTCTCGGCGATCGCCCTGAGTCAATTTTTCTATACGCCAACTGGAGAGCTGTTGTTGGGGCGGGTGAGTCAGATCATTCAACCCCCCTTGGGTCGCGGTAGTCTATATGCACTTCGTTCGGCATTAATTCAAGCCGCCAACGATCCAGATGGGTTGACCCCTTTGTCTTTCTTGCGCAACTATCCCAATCCCCAAGTGATCATCAACCTGGAAGAAGGCATTGGTGTCGTTCGCGAAGTCAATCGTTGGGTTAAGCAAACGGAGACGGTCAGCCAAGCCATCCAAATCGCTGCGGCCAAAACGGCAGAGACGACACCGCTTTCTGCCTCCCAAGTCGGTCATTTAATGGCCCTGCAACAACCTGGTCCCCAACGCTGGCAAAAACTGATCCTGGACTTGCAAGATGCCAGTAAAAAACGCGTGCAGTATACACGCCGTGTCCGTAAATTTGCCGCAGATGTGTATTTGCCGATGGCGGAACAGCCCCACCCAGTTGTCCTCATTTCCCACGGTTTAAATTCGGATCGGCAATCCTATGCCTATTTGGCTGAATACCTTGCCTCCTACGGCTTTGCGGTGGTTGTACCGGAGCATCCCGGTAGCAGTAAGCAACAAATTCAGGCGTTGATCGACGGGCGCGCAGGGGACGTGGCTGAACCGTCGGAATTTTTAGATCGACCTCTGGATATTCAGTTTGTCCTAGATTCCCTGCAAGGATTGTCCCAGGAGGATGCGCGCTTTCGCGATCGCTTAAATCTACAGCAGGTGGGTTTGATTGGTCAGTCCTTTGGGGGCTATACTGCCTTGGTTTCGGCTGGCGCTCCTTTAGAATTAGAGGGGTTAAAACAACAGTGCAATAAACGTTTAAATTCAACCCTCAATCTATCGTTGATCTTGAAATGTCAAGCCCTGCGATTGCCCGTTGCACCCTACCGTTTAGCCGACTCGCGCATTAAAGCAGCGATCGCCGTTAACCCAATCATAAGCGGTTTGCTAGGGCCAACCAGTTTAGAACAAATACAAGTCCCCGTCATGGTGGTTGCAGGTAGTGCCGATGTCATTGCCACAGCTCT
>JBAVRC010000570.1:0-3380 GCA_049694615.1 Thermosynechococcaceae cyanobacterium
AGGCCAACAATAAAGCACGGCAGTTTATCTGCCAAAAGCTAGGCATAAAAACCATTTCACCAGAAGTCAAGTTAGTGCTAAAGCGGCCTTCTTATGCTACCGATTTACGCTTTGATATGGAGCTTAACGATGAGAGCGATCGATACTGGAAAGCGGAAGGGATTACCAAAATATTTCTCGATCGCCTATCCAACTGCACCAGTACAGCTGCTGGTAACATGGTGCGATCTGAAGGATACTTCAGGGCGGAAGACCGCTATGTGCTGTACTTTAATATTGCTAAGATTCAGCGAGAGTTCAGCAATTTCAGCTCACAGGAGCTTTTCCGCCAATTTGACAATCTGAAAACCCTCAATATGTTGGCAGAAATCTCAATTCCGCTGATGATTGAAGGCGATATTGAGGCAGCGATAGACCATTTCAGCGACGGTCAATTTCAATCGGTTTATATCTATTCCATCGTCGAACTCTTCAAAGATCGCAACTGCATTACCTTGCTCGATGAGCCGGATTCTTTCCTCCACCCGGAATGGCAATTTGATTTTCTTAGGCAGGTATTTGATATTACTGATACTGCTGCAAAAAACAACCATATTCTGATGAGTAGTCACAGTGCAGCAACTTTATGCTCTTTAGAAGAACAGAATATCAGCCTTTTCAAGATTGATAATTTTAACGTCTCTTGTACAAAACAGACGAAGAAGGAGATCGTCAACGAACTCTCAAACAGTTTTATTCAGTATTCTGAGGACGAAAGCAAGCTCCTAATTGATAATGTGATTCGCTCTTCTACACGACCAATATTATTTGTTGAAGGCCCATCTGACGTTAGTATCTTAAATACTGCGTATACAAAACTGTATCCAGGTCAAGACATTCCGATACTAGTTCAAGACGCTTTCGATCGTGGCTTTCTCAAGAATTTATTTAAGCGCGATGAGGTTTTTCGTACTTATACTGATAAACAATTCTTTGCGTTATTCGATTTTGATGATGCCTATGAAGACTGGCGGTTATTGGGCGGCGAATGTAAAATAACAGATATCAAACTTGGATTGTGCAGAAAGTTGGCTAATAAAAATGCTTATGCTTTTTTACTTCCAATACCTGAGAATCAGTTAATGACCCAAGTTTGGGACGAGACTAATCCAGTAGAAAAAGTTAGGTCAAAACCACACTTTGGTATAGAGCATATTTTTTGGGAGGTTCCAGGATTAGAAGATTGGTTTCATGAAGAGCAAAATACCGGAGTCATTAAGTTTAAGGGAGACAAGCATAAGGTTAAATTTGCCGAAGAAGTAGTTCCTACACTTAAAACTTCCTATTTCGAGGTTCTTCGCCCGATGTTTGATTTTATCTTGTCAAAGTGTCTGTCTCCTGGAACCTCTAGTCTTCATCCGTAAGCGAATGCCAAATCCTTGCAAAACCCAACACTACTCATTCTCGCTCTGCTTAAAAAGTAACCGCAGCATGAAGAGTGTTAAAAGAGGAGAAGCGATTGCCGTCCCTAGATTAGGAATTCAGACTACGTGGATTTTTGATATTCTGCTATTTATGAAAAGAGAATTAGGCAACGATGACAAGCACCATCTTCCCAAAATGCAGGTATGTTGGGAAGATTCACACATTATTTAAAAAATCACAACCAAAATAGCCGTCACCGGATTTAACCAGAACGGCTATTTGGTTATCAATCGGTGGATTCAATTCAACGCTTAAATCCGAGGTTAAGGTTAATTTTCGGCATCAACCCGAGCTGGAATCAAACGCAGCGTACTATCTTCAAGTTGGTAGGTGCCTGGCGCAAACGTGTTGGTGGGTTGGGCGCAGAGCACCTCTTGATTTGGCAATAGAATCACCAAGTTGCCTGGCTGACATTCGGTCTGCACCAGTTGATTGACCGTCATAACTTGCGGCCATTGCTGATAGCTAACCACCCGTTGGGGCAGCACAGAGGGCAACACCGCCCCCTGGACTACAGCATTGAGCATTAACCCCACGATATCGTTCCACAGATAGCCCCGGCTGCCCCAGTAATTGCGTTCGTACCAGTAGCCGGTTCCACTCCATAAGCTGCGATCGCGGCTATAATTGCGCGATAACCAATAACTGTTATCCCAAAAATCATTGCGATCGCGGTAAATCAGGTAATTGTTGTAGATATTCCGTTGGTAGGGATTAAACCAACTAATCCGGTTGCTGTAGTAGCGCGGGCCATACTGCCAGTAACGGTTTTCCCATTCATAGCGTTGCCGCCACTGGTTGCGATACCAGTTGTCCCAGTTCGGATAATGGGCATTATTGCGGCGATACCAATTATTCCAGTAAGGATTGTTGTTACGACGATGGCGGTACCAGTCATCCCAATTTTGATGGTTGGGGTTGTTATTTTGCCAGCGTTGATTCCGAACCCACTGGTTTTGCTGCCATTCCTGCCGCTCCCGAAGTTGTTGGTTCTGGTTGCGTTGCCATTGATTCTGGTTACGAATTAAATTCTGCTGCTCTTGAATTTGTTGATTACGCTCCCGAATCCACTGGTTTTGATTGCTTTGCCGGATTTTGAGTTCCTGGAGTTGTTGATTGCGATCGCGCAGCAGTTTATTTTGATTTTCTAACTGTTGATTTTGAAACTGCTGATTTTGCAATCGTTGATTGCGAACCTTCACCCAGGTAGGGTTGTTTTCTTCCAGATTAGAAGCTGGTTGTCGCCCTCTAACCCTAGGAGGAGAGGAATTAGGGGGATTCAACTGTTGTTGCTGCTGCCAAGCTGGCCGCTGCCATTGGGGACCGCTGTTAAAACTAGGGCCGGAATTGCTCTGTCCCTGCCCAGCTAGAAGCTGTGGGTTGGGTCCTAGATTGAGGGTGGCGTCAGCAACAACAGGCGGGACGACACTTTGAGACCCAGTCGCCAAGCTAGAACGGGTGAAGAGAAATGGAGTGCCAAAACCTAACCCAACCATTAGTGCAGTGGCACCTAAGATGCTGAGTTTCATATTTTTATTCCAAATGTGTAGTGATGACTCGCGATCGCTAACCCAACTCACACCCAGCTACAGCAGGGAGTCGGGCTAGGTTTTTCCTAAGTTCGCAGACCCGTCCTCAACACCCAGGTTGAAGCCGCTCGTTCTAGAACGTCAGCTCCTTAATCCCTAATTTCTCTGACGGTTTTCTTGAGCGCTAGTTCCTGGTCTAAGGGCCCGAATTTAGAAATTTTTATGGTTCGAAATTTTGCTTAATCTCTCGATGGGTCAAGAACGACTTGTTTCTTGTTCCAGGTTGTCAAGATCACTAGATTTTTCGCCCAGACGGGGTTCTGTTCCCGCCCACAGGCGCTGGATATTGGTGGCATGACGGGCAATCACGTACAGGCCCCCGACTAG
>JBAVRC010000571.1:0-3761 GCA_049694615.1 Thermosynechococcaceae cyanobacterium
ATGAAAGTGTCAGGAAATACGTGATGAAAAGCATAGCCTATAGGCTCTTTCAGATTCTGGGAATATTTTTCTCCCCCCAGAGTGATTAAAGAGGGTTAATATGAATCCGGTTTGTTTGGCATCGGACTCAGGCGGCTTGTAAGGGCGGTAAAGGGATGCGCACAGACTTGATCGGTATCGTAGCGATTGGCCGTAATGAAGGGGAACGGCTCAAGGCTTGTTTGCAGTCGGCGTTGCTGCAAACGCAGCGAGTGGTCTATGTGGATTCTGGATCCACGGATGGCAGTGCAGACTGGGCGCGATCGCAGGGTATTGCGGTTTTAGACCTCGACTTGTCCTTGCCGTTTACAGCAGCTCGTGCCCGGAATGCGGGGTTGGCCCACCTTTTAGACCTTTATCCCAACCTGGTCTATGTGCAGTTTGTGGACGGCGATTGCGAACTGGTGCCGGACTGGTGCGATCGCGCAGCGTCAGTGTTAGCAGCGGACCCAATGGTGGCCGTCGTCTGCGGACAACGGCGGGAAAAGTTTCCTCATGCATCGGTCTTTAACCGTCTATGCGAATTGGAATGGAATACCCCGATTGGGGAAGCCCTAGCCTGTGGCGGCGATGCTTTAATGCGGGTGGCGGCGTTGCAAGCGGTGGGCGGCTATCGGCCCACGCTCATTGCGGGGGAAGAACCGGAACTGTGTTTGCGCTTGCGTCAAGCGGGATGGCGTGTGTTGCGTATCGATCAGGATATGACGTGGCATGATGCTCGCATGATGCAGTTTTCCCAATGGTGGCGGCGGACCCTGCGCGGCGGTCATGCCTATGGGGAAGTGTCTTGGATCCATCGTCGGGATGCAGAACCGTTTTGGCAACGAGAAAGCCGCCGCATTTGGGTGTGGGGATTAGGATTACCGACCTTGGTTTTGGTTTTGATGCCCATCACCCATTTCTGGAGTGTTTGGTTGGGGCTGGCCTATCCAGTGCTGATGTTAAAAACCTATGGACAATCGCGCGATCGCTATGGTGGACGTGCAGCATTGACCTACGCTTTCTTTTGTACCTTGGCGAAGTTCCCGGAATTGCAAGGTCAACTGGGGTTCCATATGAATCGGCTGCGGGGCGATCGCAGTGCCCTCATTGAGTATAAATAGGACTTGCTGAAAAAGTTTGGGTCGCGATCGAGACATCGTGGCGATTTTAGATCGCGACCCTTAATTGAGGTAACGGAGTTGAATTAAAACCTCAGATTGACTGCCCGAGACTTGAAATTGGGTCTCATCGAAGGTGGGCGCGCTAAAGCCAATGGTCGGGTTATTAGAAAAGCCAAAACCCTCTTCCGGGATGCCAAAAGCCCCTTTATTCATTTGCCCGTCGTTGTTGGCGTCATGGTATGCAGAAATGGCATATTGTCCCGGCGGGAGGTCGCTTAACATCACAGACGCTACTCCATTGGCCACTGGGGCACAGCGAGACATGGCTAAGTTGGATTCGGCACCTCCTTGCGGGAAACCCTTCGGCCCAGAAAAGAGATTGAGGCAAACCTGCCCATCAGAGGATCGTAAGTCTTTGAACACAACGTTCAAGCTGGTGGTTGATTGTGCATACAGCGGCAGAGCAATCCAGCCTGCGATTGCTAAACTTAAGCTACCCAGTAGGGAAAAATAGTGCTTTTGATGCATATATCCTCTTGATCGACGGATTAAATGGAACGGGTGGACCAAGTTTAGAATTGCGGTCAGTTGCATCCCGATCCACAAGATTCCATTTGTCTAGCATAGGGCACAAGAACCTGAGCGACTAGCGTGGTATCGGACAAACGTTACAAAGCCTTCGCGCGTCGAAAGTCTTGAACCACCTGTTTAATATCCTGTTGCTGGCTATCCACCCGATCATTCAGCTGTTGCATTTCTGACTCGGAAATCTGGTTGGCTAGATCTCGGAGCGCTTGTCTTAGCGCTGGGTATTTTTGGAGCGTTTGTTGCCGCACCACCGGTGCCGCTTGATAGGGCGGAAAGTAGCGTTTGTCGTCCTTGAGGATCGTTAAATCCAGACGTGCCAAAACCCCGTCCGTGGAGTTGCCCGCCACTAAATCGACTTGCTTGGCCGTGAGGGCGCGGTAGATCAACCCTAAATCCATGGTGCGGGGCGGCCCGGAGAATTTTAGCCCATAGGTTTTCGCCAAACCGGGAAACCCGTCGGCCCGTTCTGCAAATTCATAGCCAAACCCGGCTTTCCACTGTGGGGTAACCCGCGCTGCATCCGAAAGGGATTTGAGCTTCAAGCGTCGGGCATCCTCACCCCGCACCACAATGGCAAAGGTGTTCTCAAAGCCAAAGGGTTCGGTCCATTCCAGATTAAATCGCTGCCGATAGATCTGTTGGGTTTGCTGGTAGACCTGGGTTGCATCTTTCTGGATAGGCTGTTTGAGGATGGCACTGTAGGCCGTGCCCGTATATTCCGGGTAAAGGTCCAATTGGCCTGAAACCAGCCCTTGATGGCAGACAAACGTCCCCCCTAAATTTAAGCGCCGCTCAACTTTGAGATCGGTTTTGGCTTCAATATGCTGTGCCATCAGCTCCGCGAGAATGAGCTGCTCCGTAAAATTCTTAGAGCCGATCGCAATTCGCTTGTCCGAGGGTTGACTGCAACTGGTGAGCAGCACCCCCATCAAAACGATGGAGAGTCGTTGGCAATGCATCCCTCTCATGACGGTGGTCCTACCCATAACCGACGTTCTACCCAAGCTAACCCCGCATCAGCAGCGATCGCCATGAGTGCAGCGGGAACCGCTCCCGCTAAAATCAACCGATGATCCACCACCGCCACCCCTCGAAAAATAAAAACGCCTAATCCCCCGGCCCCAATCGCTGCGGCAATGGTGGCCACCCCCACCGCAATGACAGTGGCGATGCGGATTCCCCCAAGGATGACACTTAAGGCCAGCGGAATCTCTACCTGAGTCAAGAGTTGCCAGTCCGTCATTCCCATCCCCCGCCCTGCCTCGCAAACCGCCATGTCCACCCCGCTAATCCCCAGATAGGTATTCCGAATAATGGGCAGTAATGCGTAGAGAATGAGCGCCACGATAGCAGTTTGCGCACCAATGCCGCCAAGCAGGGGTAATGGAATCAAGAGTCCAAACAGCGCCAGACTGGGAATAGTTTGAACCACATTCGCAAATCCTAACAGCCATGGGCTAAAGCGTGGTTGGCGGGTGATTAAAATCCCTAAAGGCACTCCCAAAAGAATGGCAACCCCCGTTGAAATGGCGACGAGGACGAGATGTTCTCCGGTATGTTGGAGCATCTCAGCACCATACTGCATCCAAAAATTAAGCATCTTGAGAACTACCGATTTGCAAAGACCGACGGAGTTCATCTGCCAGACGAAATCCTTGCAAAAACGCTTGCGTTTCGGGACTCTCCGAAGCAAAAAAATCCTGGGGAGAGGTCAAATTCAGCAATTTTCCCGACTGCATCAATGCAATCTTTGTCCCCAATAATAAGGCTTCTTGGACATCATGGGTGACAAACACAATCGTTTTTCGCAACCGCTGCTGTAACATCAAAAACTCCTGCTGCAGTTCCACCCGCGTGATGGGATCTAACGCGCCAAAGGGTTCATCCATCAGTAAGTAGGGCGGATCTGCCGCCAATGCTCGTGCCACACCCACCCGTTGTCGTTGCCCCCCAGACAACTGATGGGGATAGCGTTGGGCAAACCGAGTCGGGTCTAACCCCACCGTCTCCAAAAGATCGTAGACCCTGGAC
>JBAVRC010000572.1:0-4016 GCA_049694615.1 Thermosynechococcaceae cyanobacterium
GGGTGTGGCTTCATCTCAAGCAAGGACTGTGCTGGCAGTTACCAAAGACGCTAGAACAGTTGCACTTTCGTAAGTCGTTGCAAACAATCTTGCCTATCAAAAGGTTTTGGATCGGGACGTGGGAAAGGGTTGCGTGGACGCCAGGTGTCCCAGTGCCAATCTTCAGGATTGAGATCGATGCTTCTGGAAATATCCGGCATAACTTAAGCCTCAAGCAAATTCTATATGCCTTGGCAATTGAAAGAGGGGTAGCAAAGTTCAACCGTAAAACCATGGCTATATAAACGCTAGTCTAGGTCGGCTATATACTCTCGTTGAAAATATAGAAGCGCGATCGCCGCTACGGCAAAGCCACTCCCTAAACCAAAAGCGGCTCCTGGACTCACGGCTTGCCACAGCCACCCTGCCAACAGACTAGCGGGCAACAAGGCAATGCCCACCAGTAAATTCAGAGATCCAAAAGCTGTCCCCCGTAACTGTTCTGGCACTCGATCAGCCACCATTGCCAGCAACACGCCTTGAGTCATTCCCAGATATAGACCATAGCCACCCACCCATAGCCAAACTTGCCAAGGATTTTGGGCGATCGCCAGTCCCATGTAAATGAAAGCATTCAGCCCCCAACCCAAGAGCAACAAGGTTTTGCGGTTGACGCGATCGCTCAGGACACCGACTGGATAGGCACTTAGGGCATAACTGAGATTCATGGCTACCAATACCAGTGGAATCTGAGCATCGGGAATGAAAACCTGCTTTGCCTTCAACAACAAAAAAGCTTCGCTGGAATTGCCCAGATTGAATAAAAACGTGGCGATCGCCAGTCCCCAGAAAGAAAACCCTAAACGTTGCAACACCTCCCAGTTCAGAGGATTTGGGCGTTTCAGCGCATGGTAAGGACGCTCCGGTTCACGCACACCCAAGACCAGACAGGCCACCGCCAATACCCCAGGAATCAGAGCAACGCCAAAAATGAAACGGAAATTATGGGTAGCATTCATTAGCCCAAAGGCAATCAATGGTCCTAAGAACGCCCCAATGGTATCCAAAGACTGTCGCAGACCATAGGCCGCACCGCGATTAGATGCATCCGTGGAGTCGGCAACCAAGGCATCTCTCGGCGCAACCCGGATGCCCTTGCCTGTGCGATCGCCCAATCGGGCTAACAAAACCCAAGCAGGGCTACTGGCGATCATAAACAGCGGTTTTACAGCAGTCGATAACCCGTAGCCAAAAACTGCCAGGGCTTTACGACGCTGCCAATAGTCGCTAATGGCACCGGAGAAGATCTTCAAAATGGATGCAGTTGCTTCTGAGAGGCCCTCAATCAGTCCGACTGATGCCATATTGGCACCCAGTCCCGATACTAAAAAAAGCGGCAGCACCCCATGAATCATTTCGCTACTGGTATCGTTGAGCAAACTGGTGAGGCCCAAAATCCAGACGTTTCGGGGAATCTTTATGGGTGCTGCCATTGGGCAATTCAGTCCGTATAGGTTTACGCTGGCAGATGATCAGGGTCAATACCCTTTTAAGTCGAGAGAATGGTTGACCTCATTCGCTTCTCCTCGATCATTCAAACCAATTTAAACGCTCGCAGACTTAAGGTTGCAATCCCCAACGCACCGACATTCACCCCCAACCCAGTCGCGACCCCAAATGGCCCCCATTGCAACAAGAGCAACGACAGGATCGCCGTTGAAGCGCCAATTGCGCCAAAATATAGCCCCGTGCCCAATCCAGCCCGACTGGGCGGCAATGCGCCCAACGCAAACGGAACCTGGTACTTAAAAACGATGCCAAAGGCAATTCCACCTGCCAAAATCAGCCCTAGGGAAAAAATAGGATTCAGGCTCAGGAGCAAAAGTGCCTGACAGAGGGCGATCGCCAAGCATCCCACCAGCAGGGTACGGCCCACCGCCATTTTGGGCATCCACCACTTGAGGGGATAAGCCGACAGAGCCGAAATGAGCAAAATGAGGGCTGTTATGCCATTGGCCCCCAGCATCGGAAACTGAGTTTGCAAGTTATGGGGGAAGGTTCGCAGCAAAACATTGACTTCCAACCCACTCCCTAAGCCGACACCAAACAGCCAGCCCATCCGCTGCCACGAAACGGGCTTACGGACCGTTTCGCGAATCGGAAACAGATGCTGACGCGGCGCACCGGAATACAAAACCGCTCCACCCACCATTAAGGCGATCGCCCCCAGCATAAAAGTAATCGCCGCACCCACGTTCTGGAACATGAGCGTCCAGAATGGACCGAGTGCGCCCATGAGTCCAAAAACAACCATCAACAGGCTGTTCGCTTGGGGTAAGGCCGACAACGGAGCCGCTTGCAACAACAACCCCATCACCGGCCCGCGAAAGACAATCATGGCCATGACCCATACCGTCATCAGCACAGGTACAATCCAGTGCAGATCGGGCGGAATATGCCACTGCAACAATAATGCAATGCTCACAAAAATTAATCCCGCCGCCGTCACACCTGCCGTAATCAGCGGCAATCGGCTCCCTAACCGATGCTGCACCCGATCAGACAGATCCCCCACAATCGGTTCGATGATCGCCCCAATACTGCCTTGAATAATGGCCAACCAAGCGGCTAATTCAAGAAAACCCAATTCTTGCAACAGTTTGGGTTGAAAGAAGCCATAAGCCATCCAACTAAAGGTTGCAGCGGCCAATATGGCTGACAGTCCCCCTACTTGTCGCCAGAGAATGGGTTGTTCGTCTTGCGTGACCATTGGGACGCGTCCTTACACCTTCAGCACCCAGGCGCTGCGGTTTTCACTGTTGACAAAAGCAGCCGGAACCACGGGGATTTTCACCCCTAAGGCATTAAAAGCGGCGCGAATCGATGCGGCATGGGCCGATTCGGTGCTGCCAATGCTGGCCCCTGCGGTGATCAACGCTGGGGTTTTGAGTTTGGCAACTTCTTGGGTATAGGCGATCGCCGCGTCCACTTCCAAGGCCAAAGCCAGCTTAGCAATATTCACATCGCTATCGATATTGCCTTCGCCTTTATTAAGGTAGGACGATACATCGTAGCTGGATTCCGCTTGGACCGGCGTTCCACCTAGACTTTGCACCGCTGAAGCCAACAAATCGCGATGTTGTTTGTGGTCGGCTTGATTGGCCAAGGCAATACTTAAAACCGCCTTGCCCACATCGGTGCTGGTTAATTTACCTGCGGCAAAACTATAGGCCCAAATCGCTTGATGTTCATAATAAAGGGCACCGTTGAGTATTTTGAGATCGTTTTGCGCATCGCCGCTTTCGGCATTGGCACTGCCTGCAAACAATGGAATACCCAGGGTACTAACCAATCCGCCCGCCAAGCCCGCCATGGCACCTGTGGCCAAGATGTCTCGACGGGACACCCCTTTGGCGCGGCGAGAGGGGGAATGGGGTAAGTTGTATGGGGTCTTGTACATGGATTAAGGTCTCCTTTTTTAAGGACGAAAGGAATTGTAGTGAACCCATTAGAGGATCAATTTTGATAAAAATGATGGCCTAACAGACGCATTAAGGCGTTGTCTGTTAGTTTGCTCCGTTAGAAAGGTATACGCCGTCAAATCCACTTTGGATCTGTCGTTAGCTGCCATACAGGGCTAAACTTCGACACATGGCTTCTGCGGTAGTCATCCCCAAGGGATGAGATGGATCGACCGCTCCAGTGGGGAACAACTCCAGCCATTCAAGCTAAGCTGAAGACGAGTTGTCCTGTGAACGAGTATTGAACCGATGGAGGCTGAAGACGCCATCAAAATTGTGGATGCTATCCTGCATCCCGAGGGACTCAGCGATTTACAGGAACAGATTTTTCGCCGTACCTGGGTTGGACGCAAATACCCGGACATTGCCGAAGAATTAGGCTATGACACCAACTACATTAAAGATGTCGGGGCCAAACTGTGGAAACTCCTGACCGAAAAGCTGAATGAGCGTGTTGCCAAAACCAATATTCAGTCTGTGTTGAGGCGTCATGCCCATGTCTTAAAGGCCAATGGC
>JBAVRC010000573.1:0-1882 GCA_049694615.1 Thermosynechococcaceae cyanobacterium
TGGCCAAAGTCCATCCCTTCAGCTTGGTAACGGATTCCAATTCGGCCAGTGCTCTGGGGATAATGACTTCGGATAAATCGGTTTCAGTCGAGTCAGTGTCGATATTTACGGAATCTGATGCGGGTGGGCTTAGACTATCGGCGGTCAGGAGGGTGGGAATCTGATCAACCAGTTCATCCGAGATCAACAGATCCTCGCCCAAGTGAATCATGGGTTCTGGGTCTAATCGGGTGGCAGCGGTCATGACCAGGCTCCCTTGCACCCGCTTGGCTTTGATATGCCACTTTTGGCTAGATTTGAATGAATCAATGGCAGCGGTTTTCAAGACGACAGTGGCCTTTTGTGGGCCGGGGGCGTGAACATCCATTACCAGGGTCACGAGTCCTTCGCGGCGACTGACTTGACGGATTCGTCCGCAGAATTCCCAGACCTCGGATTCAGCAGCTTCAGATTCTTCAACGGGATCGCATTTCCAGGTTTTCAAGGTGCTGATGTTGCCGTTGGAGTCGGTCTTAGGAATAACAAACCAGCGTTGTAAACCTGTGGGCAAAGGTGGCTTGAGTCGATTGCCTGTGATGGTGATGGGAAAGATGACCTCATCGGACCCGCAGACCAGACGCAGGGTTTCGGCGGACTCGATAATTTCTCCGGTCACGATGCCCGTATAGGTGGCACTGTCTTGAACGGTTGTGGCGACCACGATGAACAACCCCCAATATGTCAGTCTAAATCCAGGATCTCAGGATTTTAGTGGACCTCTAAAGCTTCGCAACACTATAACGAAAATCCGGTCTATGTTTGCGATCGCCTCGAACCCAATGACCAAGAGGCTGGAGAGGGTTAAGGACTATTTCCGAGTCTTTGCTCAAATTCCCGGATAGCGACGCTAGAGCCAGCTTGCCACCCCCTGTCGATGAATGTCGGTATCCAACCCTTGATATCGAAATGGGGGAATAGTAGGCTACGCTGAGTTTCTTGATAGGCTTGACCGTCAAAAAAGAAAATCAATAGTTCCTTGCGACGATAGATCCAGAGTTCACCTATTGCAATGCTTTGATAGTCTTCGGGTCTGGTGGTTGAAGTCAAATCAATTTCAATGGCAAGATCTGGGGGCGGGTCCGTTTCCAGATCAATCCGTTCGTGTCCCAAAATTGCGTCCCGATTTTGGATATAGAAACAGTAATCCGGTTCAATACCCTGTCGATAGAGGCGTTTGAGGGTGATAGGGGTAAAGGCTTCCCACTCTTTGCCCTGTTTTCGCAGCATGGCCTTAACGAAGTCTGCGATCATGTCGGCATTTTTCCCATGCCCAGGTAATGGGGACATAACTCTGATTTCTTGAGTGGTGCTGTCGTATCGAATTCTCAAACCTGCATTCTCTTGACGGCGCTCCAGTAGGGATTCGTAATCGCGCCAATCTCTGAAGCGAAGAATGATCTCATCGCCTGCCGAAAGATCGATCCTGTCCTGAGTAATTGTGGGTAGGGTCATGGTGGCTGGCCAAAGGTTGATTCAATAATCCCCAAAGCTAGGGAATGCCTTGATCATAGCTGCTGTAAGCGATCAAGGGTTTTAAGTCCGCTAAGGTTGAGTTTTCCAAATCTGTCGCAGCACGATAACGAAAATACGGCCCCCATCGAAGGGATGTAGCGGCAACAGATTAATCAGGCCAAAGGTCAGGCTCAGAAAGGCTAATTGTTGGTAGAAGTCCAATGGCTGAACGCTCAAACTGCTACCCATGCCAAAGAGTGCCGACATCAAATGCCCCCCCAGCATCCCGGCTAATTGCCAAAGATCGGCGATCGCCCTTCCCAGCGTCCCCCCCACAGAACCACCGCTGGCCAGACCTCTGAGGATGAGGACAAAATAGCCAGTGAGAATG
>JBAVRC010000574.1:0-1695 GCA_049694615.1 Thermosynechococcaceae cyanobacterium
TCTGGCACTGAAAGAATTGTAAGTTTTTGAAGTAGAGTATTTGACTCAATTTCAGAATATCCAACTTGAGTACACAACTTACAGAACTTATTTTCAACTCGTTTCCTCTCACTTGCAAGCAAAGAATCCAGTTGAGTTAGCTTTTCAATATCGCCCGTCAGAGAAAATCCTATAGCCAAGACAAAACCGCAGTTAGCGTCATTACGATGAACAGACAGAAAACCTGCTAACGGGCCTTTGAGTTGATTCCAGCTCCAGTCCTTATCTGCCGATTTTACCTGAACATATTCATTCTCGTAGTGAAAACCCCTAATACCTAAAAAGTCTACATCCTCAATTCCTTCTAGACGCAAGGCGGCTGTTGAGTTTTCCTCGTTGTAGAGATCGAATGCACGAAACAAAGAATAAAGGATCTGATAACGTATTCCACGAATATTTACTGCTCCGTGCCATCGAGACCTAAAAATCGCATCTAGATCTTTGCTGATTTCATTAGGCTTGGGGGCTAGGATCTTTTTATCAACTTTTCGGCCTGCTCTTTTAGTTGACTTAACCCGTTTAGACATATGCGTATCGACTGTTTTAGGAGATGTGCACTCTATATATAGTATCAAATCAAGTTTTGGTGCGCTACATATAGAATGTGGTGCTTCGTTTGGGTATAGGTGATCACATCCTCATTCCATAAGAGTTTTTGATTTCAGAGTGCGATTACCCGCTTCTCATACTTGTGCGAGATTATGGTCTTGGGGATAGTCTTATAGAGGAAATACGATCGCCCTTCCTAAAACAAGCAAATTCATTAAGGGCGCTGACCCAAATTAAAATATAGAATTCAATCAACAGGTAAGTTTAACCTTATGACCGAATCAATTACGCTGCAAATCCCAGACCCGCTCTACCAACGCTTAGCAAGCACAGCCCAAGCAACTCATCGTCCCATGGAAGAAGTTGTGCTTCACTCCCTCAAAGTGGGGAGTCCCCCCGCCTGGGATAACGTTCCCGAAGAATTTCAAGCTGACCTTGCCGCATTAGATCGGCTCGAAGACGAAGCCCTATGGAAAATTGCCCAAGCGCGTAAAGCAAATTCAGAAATGACACGCTACGAAGCACTATTGCAGAAAAACCAAGACCACACCCTATCCGACACCGAACGGACAGAATTAACAACCCTGAGGGTTGAATGCGATCGCTTCATGCTACGCAAAGCCCAAGCCGCCGCCATTCTTCGCTGGCGCGGCCATACAGTCGTTCATCCTTAAATCCTTGTGTCCAGCTATATTCCCGAAAGCCTGAAAATTCAGGTTGAACAGGCTGACCATCGACGGTGCTGTTATTGCTTAACCAGCGAAGCAAATAGCGGTATACCCATGACCCACGATCACATCCTTCCTCGTTCCAAAGGTGGAGAAACCATCTTCCAAAACCTCTGCCTTGCGTGTCGCTCCTGTAACGAATTTAAATCTGACACTACACAGGTCAATGATCCACTGACTGGAGAAACAGTTTTGCTCTTTAATCCACGCTTACAGCAATGGGTAGAGCACTTTGCTTGGAGTCCCGATAGTACTAAAGTTGAAGGATTAACAGCAATAGGCCGTGCAACGACTATAGCCTTACGGATGAATAACGCGATCATTGTTGCAGCTCGTTGGCGATGGGTCATCAGCGGATGGCACCCACCCGTTGATTAAC
>JBAVRC010000575.1:0-1846 GCA_049694615.1 Thermosynechococcaceae cyanobacterium
GATTCTAGGGGACTTCTTTGATTGATACATTAAAAACGACGGGGAAATGATGGCTCCTCAGCCAACCTCCTCCGGATCGATGCCCAATGCCCACAACACCAAGCCATTTCGCTAGATCGTGCTGATCAAAGAAAACATCGATCTCATTTTTGCAAACAATCCTGAGGCTTTTGTTGCAGGAGACTTGTTGTGGCATCCCGTAGAAAGACACCCCGAAATTCGCGTTGCGCCTGATATAGTAGTCGCTCTTGGCAGGCAGAAGGGCGATCGCAGGCATCAAAGGAGATGAGGCTGGTGGGCGATCGCCGAAGCTGCAAGAGTTCCCTCCGTGCTTTTCTCTATATTGGGTTAAGGGCGATCGCAGACTTGGAAAAAATTGTGTCAGTTTTGCCGTGTCGGTTGGTAGGCGATCGCATTTTGGTTTTTGTGGGAAGTGCGATCGCCCTTCAGCCCACCTCCTCAGGATTTATCCCCATTTCCCGTAACTTCGCTGCCAAAGCTTCATCTTGCATCACAAACTAATTTCTTAAAACTAGATACAGAAACTATCGTCGTTTGTATTAAATTTTGAGCTTCAGTAAAATCTAAATCGCCAGTAATCAAGAAATCTGCATTGCTCTCAATGGCACAGGCTAGAAACTTAGCATCTTTTTGGTCTCTCGGAAAATCAAGCTCCAATTCAGTACTCATTAAAACAGTAGCATTGTCCAAAAACTCATACCAACGATTAAGTTGCTCTTGGACTAGCTTAAATTTTCTTCTACTTAAAACTTCCTTGTATTCCCGTAAAATTTCTGCTGATACTACCCATTCAATTTCTGGATTACTAACAATAAAAAGAATAATAAACTCAGGATTTTTGCCAGATAGCACCGCAGAAATTAAAACGTTAGTATCAATTATTACTTTCATTCTCCGCGACGATAAGCTTCAATCTCTGCAACTATCTCATCATCAGTCAATGGATTATCTTGGTGTAAAGCTTGGGTTTCTTTAAATAACTGCTGTAAATTTGATACCAAAGCTTCTCTTTCCTTACCTTCTTCTATAATAATTATTTCGACTCTTTGTCCAGGTTTAAAAGGTAAGCCTGATAAAACTATATGGTTCGGATCTTCTATAGTGAGATATCTTTTATAAGCATTCATAAAGCTTTTTATAATTTTAGCCATAATTATATCATTTAAGCAAATGGAAGTTGAGTCCGAAACTACGCGGTTGATCGCAGTCTCTAATTTCCATTGAGGGGCGATCGCAGACATCAAAAGAGATTAGGCTGGTGGGCGATCGCAGAAATTGGGAGGGATCCTCTGGGTTTTTCTCTATGTTTGGTGAAAGGGCGATCGTAGACTTAAAAAAGTTGTGTCAGTTTTGCAGTGTCGGTTGGTAGGCGATCGCAGACTGAAGAAGCAATCCGCCGTTTTTCTGTGGGTCATCGGCAGGGCGACCATCAAAGCCCAAAGGCGATCGCCGCAAAGTTCTGGGGTAGCCCCACCAGCACCAAAATGTTAGGGTTGTATCATGAGCCTCCCCAGAGCAGACCTAGATTCGCCCTGGAAAGAAATTCTGAGAGCCTACTTCCCCCAGGCCATGCAGTTCTTCTTTCCCAACACCGCCGACTTCATTGATTGGAGCCGCTCCCACGAATTTCTGGACAAAGAATTTGTCCAGATCGCACGAGACAGCGAAATTGGCCGACGCTATGCCGATCAACTCGTCAAAGTCTGGCGCAAAGATGGAGAACCCCTGTGGCTATTAGTACATCTTGAAGTGCAAAGCCAATCAGAAACAGACTTTGCCGAACGAATGTTTACCTATTGTCTGCGAATATTCGACTTATTTCGGC